>SBAY01000249.1 GCA_005239945.1 Nitrospira sp. | reverse complement strand
TTACCTGCTTCCCCGCAAGACTCGGCACTACCCTGATGGCTAATCTTTGAGTAGGCTGGACTTTCACCAGCTTAACCTGAAAAGCTTTTCTTGGCGCACCCAAGGTAGTACCCCTATTACTGGTTTTAACGGATTGCTGGGAGTTGATGGCTGAGCGATTACAATCCTTTTTTAGAATCTCTATAACTCTTTTTTCTACGGTAAAACCCTTTTCTAACAGGAAGACTCCCCATTTTTTAAGAATACCATATAATTCTTAAAATGTCAATAGGAATTTGCTTCAATTCAGACATTAGACCATAGACTAAAGACTTAAGACTAAAGACTTAAGTCGTAAGCGGTGAGCCGGAAGATTAAGCTTTCAGTTTTTGGATGAGACATGTGTTCAGCCATTATCTTTTTTTCCATCTGAAAGCTTCCGGCTGAACGCTGAATGTTTACGACTTAAGTCTTTAGTCTTTAGTCTTTAGTCTTTAGTCTATGGTCTAATGTCTGAATTGAAGAGAAATTTGCCAGAAATTGTAATGGGTCAGTGATTGGTAGGGAAGATATATACTGCTCCCCTGTTCTCTTTCTCCCCTATCCTCTTCTTCCACTCCTTCCTATCATAACCCTTTTTGCCTTTCTTGGTTCCGTGGGGTTTAGTTGCTGGGGGGATTGGTTTACGAATGGTTTTCCAGAGTGGTTTTTGCCTTCTATTTATTCCTTTGGACATATTCTTCCTCCAGAAAGGTAAGTAGGCTGAAGGTAGAAGACTGTTAGACTACTTCAGCCTTCTTTCCTAAAGTTAAAAGAAAAATGTGAATAGTGACGCAATTGACGCTCAGGTTAATTCTACCTTTCCCTAATAACTCCGCCATTTATGGCGGAGGAACGCTTCTACTTTTATCCGAGAGACTTCTACTTGTGGGTAACGATAAGCTCCCACAAGGGGAGAGGAAATGCTGGCGACTTTACTAGTACAAGTACCTCTTCAAAATTGATTTTAGGGGTTAGTTGTTTTTCCCCTCCCTTGATAGGAGGGGATTGAGGGGAGGGTGATAATCTTCCCCCATCTCCCCTCACCCTACCCTCTCCCACAAGGGGAGAGGGGGGAAATTTTTACCCATTTACCCACGAATTCAATCTTGAAGAGGCACTAGCCGTGACAAACGCCCTAACTGTTCTGCCACAAGAAGAGAGGAAACCATGGATATACGCGCTAAACACATACATTAATTGATAATTACTGCTTTAAATTCCTTACCTCGTAAATCTCTATCGGCTCATCTAATCCCTTAATCATAATGGGTTCTAATCTTAGGGCATTAACTAACTCTGCTGTTTTAAGGTAGGTGTCTTTATCAAGTAAGATTTGTCCCTTTTCGGCTAAAGCCTGTAGCCTTGCGGCTAAATTTACCCTTGTCCCAACGGCGGTATATTCCATGCGTTTCTCAGAGCCGATATTACCCACGATTACCTCGCCGGAGGTAATACCAACACCAATATCAATGGGATTCTTCCTATCCTTATTGAATTGCGACAACACCTCTTTCATTTCCATAGCCGTTTTGACCGCCCGCAAGGCATCATCTTTATGACACAGAGGCGCACCAAAGATAGCCATTAACCCATCCCCCATAAATTTGGCTAAAGTCCCTTCGTGTTTAAATATTACCTCAACCATTAAGGTAAAAAAATCATTAAGTAAATGCACGGTTTTTTCGGCAGGTAATTCTTTAGTAATCTGCGTCCAACCACGAATATCCGCAAAAAGGGTAGTTACTTCTCTCTGCTCACCACCTAACCGAACATCTTCGATATTTTTCAGAATAGTATCGGCCACCTCCTTGGTCACATATCGCTCAAAGGTATATCTCATCAATTGCTTTTCCTTTAGACTCCTGACCATCTGATTAAAGGTAAAGGTTAACTCACCCAATTCATCCCTACTTTTAATCGGAAGGATAATATCAAAATCCTCACGGCTAATTTCTTGTGCCCCTTTAGCTAATGCCTTTAAGGGCTTAATAATAAATCTTACTAAGAAAATAGAGCCGATTATTCCTATAAGCAGGGCAATTAATGTAATGGTGATGATTCTATTCTGGGTAGCAAGTAAAATTTTATTAATACCCTGTTTTGAAAAGCCGAGATAGGCTGTCCCGAGCTTTAAATTTTTTTGATAAATAGGGGTGCTAACATGGAATGATTCAGGGGTTTCTTTTAATTCCTCTTTTTCTTTTAGAATCAGGCGAGAGGTTATGGCTAAATTTTTATCCTCAACAAGGTCCGCCTCAACGAGGCAAGTCTCTTTGTAGATGGTATCTATTTTCGTCATATCGGGATGTCCCTTGATCTTACCTCGGGCATCCACTACTACCGCATATAAAATATCCTTATCTTCATCCATAATGCGTTTAAGTAGAGGGGAAAGAAAAAACTCGGGATCTGGTTGCAGGAGCAGTTTTTGACTACTTTGTGCCAGGAATCTTAATTGGGTAATAATACGTTTTTTGGCTTCAAAGGTGAGGGCCTCTTTTTCATAATCTAAAACAACCTTACCTATTAAAAGGTAAATGGCGATGATAAGCAGGATGACGGCTAAACTAAACTTAAGTTGTATGGATGTTTTTTTCTTGAATTTCGTTTCCATTTACTACGATAGATAATAGCATACTCCAGATCTTTTGTCAAGGAATAATTCGGGATTGGGTGCGTGTAAAATTTGTGGGTAACACTTTACTATTTGAACCAGATCGGATTTTACCCTTTATGTTGTGCCATATGACACATACTATATAATATAGAT
>SBAY01000011.1 GCA_005239945.1 Nitrospira sp. | reverse complement strand
TTAAATTATCCAAAATGGGCTATTTTTCGTTATCGCCTACATATGAAAAAAACTTTGTTAAAAAAACAACATCTTGCAAGTTTGTATTACAGAGGACACGGAGGAAACCACAAAGGACACAAAGAAAGGAAGTCTTTTGCTATTAATTAAAACCTTTGTGAACTTTGTGCCTACTCTATGTTCTCTGTGGTTAGTTTTTAACATTACTCAAACCAAAAGGAGGCAGGGGAAAAATGAAATCATTGACAGAATACATCTGGCTTAACACCAAAACCAAACGGGCATACATCAATATTACCCCGCAGGTAGAGGAATTGGTCAGGAAAAGCGGTATAAAAGAGGGATTGTGCCTGGTAAATAGTATGCACATCACCTCAAGTGTGTTTATAAACGATAATGAGGGCGGACTTATTCAGGACTACGATGACTGGTTAGAGACACTTGCACCCCATGAACCTGTATCCCGCTATCGCCATAATCGCACAGGCGAAGACAATGCCGACGCCCATCTGAAACGGCAGATAATGGGGAGGGAGGTAGTGGTAGCTATAACCAATGGCAATCTTGATTTTGGCACATGGGAACAGATATTCTACGGAGAATTTGATGGACAGAGGAAAAAACGGGTTTTAGTGAAGATTATTGGGGAGTGAGAAAACATGTCCGTGTTTAACGGAGTTCGGGAATAAGTCATATAGGTCATATAAGTCCTATTCTTCCCTTTCACAATAATACCTTTTCACACCTGATAACTGGTATAATACCTTTATTCTGAGGCATTACAAAAGAAAATTTGTTTTTCTTGACAAATTTGCCGATATACTTTATAATAGATATTGTATGAAAATAATAGTTTGTATAAAACAGGTACCGGAAACTACATCCGTCAGAATAGACCCAAAAACCAATACATTGATTCGTGAAGGGGTGCAATCTGTCATCAATCCCTTTGATATGAACGCGATTGAGGCGGCTTTGCAACTAAAAGAGGGTTGTGGAGGCGAGATAGTCGCTATCTCTATGGGGCCTCCGCAGGCAGAAGAGGCACTCCGTGAGGCAATATCACTTGGTGTCGATGAAGCAATTTTATTGACCGACAAGGCATTTGCCGGTGGGGATACATTAGCCACCTCCTACACCTTGTCCAGGGCCATTAAAAAACTCGGGTCTTTTGATTTGATAATTTGTGGCAAGCAGGCAATCGATGGGGATACCGCCCAGGTAGGACCTGAATTGGCCGAAATGCTTAATCTTCCCCAAGTATGCTTTGTTAGAAAGATAGAGGAAATAAAGGATACCCTGATGACCGTTCAACGGGCATTAGAGGATGGATATGAGGTTGTCGAGGTCAATCTCCCTGCTTTAATCACAGTGGTTAAGGAAATTAACGAACCAAGACTCCCTTCGTTACGGGGTAAACTGGCGGCGAAAAAAAAGGAAATTGCCAAATGGGGAGCAGCGGACTTAGACATTGTTCCGGAGCAAGTAGGATTAGTCGGCTCAGCAACACAGGTTGTGCGCACATTTACACCCCCTCCTCGCAAGGATAGAAAAATATTACAGGGAGAGGTTAAAGATATGGTCAAGGAATTAGTGGCCGAATTGAAGGAAAGAAAAATAGTGTTATAAGTCATATATGACATATATGTCCTATAAGTCCTACAAAATCTTTAAAAGGAGGAGTATTAAAATGACAAAAATCAAGGTATGTGGAATAACAAGTAAGGCAGATGCGTTTATGTGCATAGATGCCGGGGTAGATGCGGTAGGATTTGTTTTTGTGGATGAGTCGCCAAGGAAGATTGCACCGGAAGAGGCACAAAGGATTATATCCGATTTACCACCGTTTGTTATTAGTGTGGGTATATTTGTCAATAGACCGGAAGATGAGGTAATCAGGATTGCCGATATATGTAAATTAGACATACTCCAACTTCATGGCAATGAATTACCTAATTATTGTGCCCTATTCAATCGCAAGGTAATCAAGGCATTCAGGGTTAGAGGTAGTGATGATATCAAGGCTATGCCGGAATATAAGGTCGCTGGATATTTACTTGACAGCTATGAAGAAGACCGTGCTGGAGGGACAGGTAAAACATTTGAATGGTTTCTTGCTCAAGAGGCAACTAAATACGGACCTATTATCTTAGCCGGTGGACTTACTCCTGAAAATGTCAATCGGGCTATAGCCGCGGTTCATCCTTATGCCGTAGATGTCAGTAGCGGCGTAGAGGAAAGAGATACCCCTGGCAAAAAAAATAAAATTAAATTAACCGAGTTTATCCGCCAGGTCCAAAATGCAGATAGCGATATTATCATTGCCGATAAGGCCAGGAAATTATTTGAGTGGGAAGAAGAGGAAGTAAAGGAGAAAAAGGGAGGATTCCTATTTTGGAGGAAATAAGAATTAAATGAAGGAGTATAAAGCCTATCTTGATATTGATGAATGTAGGGGAATAGAATTTTTTGTCCAGAAGGTGAAGAGGTTGGCGGGGAAGGATCTTCTTCAGATAAGATTATTTGGTTCGAAGATACGAGGAGACTTTGCAGACTTTCCTGACCTTGATTTACTCGTGGTTCTTCGCAAGAAAGATATTAAGGTCTACCAGGCCATCAGTAAAATTGCTGCCCATTCTAATCTCAAATATAACTGTGTTCTTTCTCCGATCATTTACAGCTTAAAAGAATATGAGAAAAACCGAGCATTCAAGACACCATTTATTCAGAACATAGAAAGAGAAGGGGTATCATTATGAATCTTGAGCAACCACAGATTGATTTAGCTCTCTATCGTTTTCAGAAGGCAGAAGAAAGGCTTTTATCAGCCAGAAAACTTCTTGATACTTCCCTTTTCGGAGATTCTATTGGCCGTTCTTATTATGCTATCTTCACAGCAGCCAGAGGCCTGTTGGCATTGTTAAAATTGGATAGTTCAAAACATTCTGGGGTCATCTCTTTCTTTAACCGTTATTTGATTAAAACCGGATTGATTCCAAAATCGTGCAGTGCGATTATTACTGATGCAAAGAGGAGTCGGGAAACTTCTCATTATGGGGATTATGTAGAATTTACAAAGGAAGAGGCCGAGGTTCAAATTCATCAAGCAGAGAAATTTTTAAAGATGGTCAGGAAGGTATTTGATAAGGTGATTGCCGGGGAAATTGAACTTTTAGGACCCGAATGAAGAATAAAGTAGGAGAAAAATCAATGTTACCGGATAAACATGGGCATTTTAAAATCAAGGATAATTTTTTTGGGGGGAAATTTGTCCCTGAAACCCTGATGTCTGCCTTAGAGGAATTAGAGATAAATTACCGGAAGGTTAAAGATGCTCACGAGTTTCAAGCTCAACTTGATTACTACCTTACATCTTATGCCGGCAGACCAACCGTATTATACCTTGCCCAGAGGTTAACGCAAAAACTTGGTGGGGCGAAGATATATTTAAAGCGCGAAGATTTATGTCATACTGGCGCACATAAAATTAATAATACCCTGGGACAGGTACTACTTGCCAAATATATGGGTAAACCGCGGGTAATTGCCGAAACAGGTGCCGGCCAACATGGTGTAGCCACGGCGACTGCGGCGGCTATGTTTGGACTGCAAGGTGAGGTTTATATGGGCACTGAAGATATCGAACGCCAGGCGTTGAATGTCTTCCGCATGAAACTTTTGGGGACAAAAGTCCACCCCGTAGCATCAGGTAGTAAAACTTTGAAGGATGCGATTAACGAGGCCATCCGTGACTGGGTAACAAATGTCAGAACCACGCATTATGTTATCGGCTCGGTCGTTGGACCACATCCATATCCAATGATGGTGCGGGATTTCCAGGCAATAATCGGCAAAGAAACTAAAGAGCAAATCCTTAAATTAGAAGGCCGACTACCGGATTATTTAGTTGCCTGTGTGGGTGGTGGCAGTAATTCAATGGGTTTGTTTTATCCATTTTTTGAAGATAAGGCAGTAAATTTTATCGGGGTTGAGGCGGCAGGTAAAGGAATCGATTCAGGACTTCATGCCGCATCATTACAGGCAGGTAGTCTTGGTGTCCTGCATGGCAGTCTTTCCTATGTACTCCAGAATAAGGATGGCCAGATTATACCAACTCATTCGGTCTCCGCAGGATTAGATTATCCCGGGGTAGGTCCGGAACATAGTTACTACAAGGAAATTGACCGGGCAGAATATGTGGGCATAACGGATGATGAGGCATTAGAGGCATTCCAACTTTTAGCCCAGACAGAAGGGATAATCCCGGCATTAGAATCTGCCCACGCCATTGCCTATGTGAAAAAATTAGCCCCACAATTAGATAAAAATAAAATTATCGTGATTAACCTATCAGGTCGTGGGGATAAGGATGTGGAAACGGTATCGAAGATATTAAAGGAGGTAAAGTAAAATGGAGGTATTAGGGTTAATATTAGGGTTGTTGGGATTGATTTTTACTTATATCTGGAAGACTAATGGCAAACTCCAAAAGGTAATGATGCAGGCATTAGAAAGAATTGAACAAGGTGCAGTGAGAATTGAAGAAGGTTCAGTGAAGATTGAAGAAGCACAAAGAGACATCGCTTTAATCCTTCAGCAGGTTAAAGAAGGACAAAGAGATATCGCCTTAATTCTTCAGCAGGTTAAAGAAGAAGGGAAAGAAGGACAAAGAGATATGACTCAAATGATTAAAGATGGCCAGAGAGATATGGCTCAAATGCTTTTCAATCAAACAAAAATTTTAGAAAAAATAGACTCTAAGATAACAGCACTGGCCGCTTAATAATTCACGAGGAGATAAAAATTGACCAACAGGATTGATTTAAAATTTGACCAACTAAGAAAAGAAGGGCAAAAGGCGTTAATTACCTTCATTACCGCTGGAGACCCAAGCCTTGAGCGAACCCATGAACTGGTTTTACGGTTAGAAAAGAGTGGTGCGGATATAATCGAACTTGGCGTGCCTTTCTCTGACCCATTGGCTGATGGACCTGTCATTCAGGCGGCATCAGAGAGGGCATTGAAAAATGGGACTACTCTCACCAGGGTATTGGATTTAGTCAAAACACTTCGCCAGACTACTCAAGTACCTATCGCTCTACTTAGCTACTATAACCCTATTTATAAATATGGTCTGACTCGATTTGTTAAAGATGCGGTTGATGTTGGAGTGGATGGGGTGATTATTCCTGATTTACCGCCAGAAGAGGCAGATGAATTAAAACACAAGGCAGAATCAAAAAACCTGGCCATTATCTTTTTGTTGGCTCCAACAAGTACACCTGAACGAATAAGATTGATTAGCCAGGCCTCAACCGGATTTATCTATTATGTTTCTTTAACCGGGATAACAGGTATACGAAAGAATTTAGAAACAACATTAGAGGAGTCTATACGACAAATCCGATTAATCACTAATAAGCCTATCGCCGTAGGATTTGGAATTTCCACCAGAGAGCATGTCCAAACGATAACTAAAATAGCCGATGCCGCTATTGTCGGCAGTGCCATAGTCAATCTTATCGAGCAACATGAAAAAGACCCTGGACTTGTGGAGATAATAGGGGATTTTGTCGCCAGGTTATCCTCGGGGAAAAGTCAATAAAAATGGTATTTTTTAGCTTCTTGTCATTTTTTATCATCTTAAGTAATCTTCTCTTATTAGCCTTTACACTTTTAGAGAAAAAAAGTGATTTGCGCAAGGCATACGCCTTCCTTTTGTTTTCTTTAACTCTGGGGATTTTGGGTTTTGGGACATCTTCGCTCTTTCCGGATAAGACAAAAGCCCTTATCTGGTTAAGATGCACCTGGACAGGACTGGTCTTTCTACCGGTTATCTTCCTACATTTTGTCCGCGCCGTAACTATGGACCGCCGCAAGATTCATCTAAGATTGAACCAGTTTGGCTATCTTATCACCATTGGCTTAACTATATTAAATCTTTTAGGTGGACTGATTCCTGGAATAACCTTTAAAAATGGTTTTTATTATCCCCAGGTCGGGATATTTTATCCTTATTATGGGCTTACCTTTATCTTCTTTATCTCTTATGGTAGTTGGTTGCTCTATCAAAGGTATAAAAAAACTAAAAGCCAGATCGAAAAAGACAGGTTGAAATTTTTAATCATAGGTAGTTGCTCTGGCATAGCAGGTAGTTTATTAAATATCTTATTTAATTTCATAGAAATTGATTTATTATATCTCATAGAATTCCTGTTCATAGTTACTTTTAACCTGATGCTCAATTATGTCTGTATCAGGTATAAATTAATTGAGGTAAATACCTTTATAAGAAAAGAACACATTCATTATTTAACCTTAAGTACCTTGATAGGATTTGCCAGTGTGGGGATTCTAATTTTACAAAGATTCTATTCCGATAAATTTTTTATTCCGATAATTTTAATAGCCTTTGGCTCGGGAATAACCTTTCAAATATTTACCCCCGCACTATTGCAATTTATCGAAAAAAGGCTTTTTAAGGAAACTCTTGATAAAAAAGAGCTTCTCAATCGGCTTTCTCAAAATATTACCTCTACCTTTGACAAGGATTTACTCCTACCTTCGATTCTTGATGTGATTGTCAATATTGTGGAGATTAAAACAGCCGCAATCATTCTTTGCCTGCCGGATAAAGATGAGTGTGAGATAAGCTTTGCTATGGGAATAAATGAGGGTAAAAGGCGTAAGGCCATATTCTCGAAAAACAATGGCTTGCTCAAGTGGTTTATTGCGGATAAAAGAATGATTTTAAAGAATAATTTACGCATAGACCCTAAATTCGAGAATGTCTTTGAGGATATAGAAAATGATCTGGAGAAGGTAGATGGGGTATTGGCCATTCCCTTTGTCGGTAAAGAAGGACTAATAGGTGTGCTTTGCCTGGGAGAGAAAAAATCCGAGGTTTTATACAATGATGAGGATATAGTTTTCCTGACGACAATTTGTGATGAAACTACGGTTGCCCTGGAAAATAGCTTTTTGCATGAAAAGAAGATAAAATATTTCTTGAATACCATTATGGCATTGGTATTTGCTATTGAGGCAAAGGATAAATACACAAAAAGACATTGTGAAAATGTGGGACAATATGCCGCGGCAATATCAAAGGCGTTAGGACTTTCACCTCAAGAGGTAGAAAATATCAGAATTGGTGGTTATCTACATGATATTGGTAAAATCGGTATCGATGAGAAGATTCTACTTAAGCCCAGCAGATTGACCCAGGAGGAATTCGAAGAGATTAAAAAACATCCCCGTATCGGCGTTAAAATATTAGAGGCAATCAATCTCCCTAAAGATATTATTCATGCGGTTAAATATCATCATGAACGAATCAATGGACAGGGGTATCCCGAAAACCTGGCGCAGGATGGAATTCCTTCATTACCTTTAGCCGCAAGCATTATTGCCGTGGCAGACTCTTATGAGGCAATGACCTCTGATAGACCTTATCGAAAGGCTCTTGATAAAGAAGCGGCCATGGATGAATTAAGAAGCGGCAGTGGCAAGTTCTATGACCCTAAAATAGTTGAGGTATTCCTTAATTTATTGGAGGAAGGGAAGGTATAATTAAGAGTTAAAAATTAAAAATTAAAAATTAAAAGAAAATTACAATCCTTGTTAATTTTTAATTTTTAACTTTTAACTTTTAATTATACGAGGGAGAGTATAATTTATGAAAACCGACAAGATGACATGGATATTTTTTATTATAATTTTAGTCGGAATAAGTGGGGGGATACTTCATATCCTTCGATTAAACAATGTTTTTGTAGCTAAAGTTCCTTCGACGATTAATTCTGAGTCGTCTACCGAGGTAATAGTCTGTTTAGATAGTCAGGAAAAAGTCAAAAACAAAAGAATAGCTCATATAAGTCCTATAAGTTCTATAAGACCTATAAAACTTATAAGTCCTACAAAACCTATAAAACTAATTAAAAAACAGGGACTTCCCACGAACATCAAGACAAAATTAGAATTAGCCAATGGCTCTTTATTGGTCAAATCTAATCCGGAAGGGGCTATTGTCTATCTGGATGGTGAGGAAAAAGGTAAAACCCCGTTGAATATTCCTGAGTTACATCCCTTGCACCCTTACCGATTACAACTTAGTTTAGATAAATATGATGATTGGCAGGCTAACATATTCGTTGAAGAGGGAGAAGAGGTAAAGATAGAGGCAAATTTAAAGGCAAAGCAGGAGGGCTTTATCTATATAACCTCTATTCCTGCGGCAAGTGCGGTGTATTTAGACGATAAATTAATTGGAGAGACGCCATTGCGTGAATTTACCCTGAAACCAAGTGACTATACCATAAAAATAAGCCATGAAGGCTATTTAACCCAAACAAGGAAAATTACTGTTCTGCCGAATGAAGGGGTATTTATGAATTTTGAATTGATAAAATAAGGGGTAAAAATTATTTTCTCCTTCCTTAATTTTTAATTTTTAATTAAAATAGGATAACCAATGTATCAAGTAAGATTACCTATCTTTGAAGGACCATTTGATTTATTACTTCATTTGATTAAGAAGGAAGAACTTAATATCTACGATATTCCTGTGGCTAAAATTACCAGGCAATATCTTGAGTATTTAAGTCTAATGGAGGCTTTGGATTTAGAGATAGCCTCGGAGTTTTTAGTTATTGCCGCCATGCTCCTGTCCATAAAATCACGGATGCTTTTGCCCAAACATCAAATCGAAGGAGAAGATGAAGTTGAAGAAGACCCAAGATTGGAATTGGCTAAAAAACTTATAGAATATAAAAAATATAAAGAGGCGGCAGATAAATTAGAGCAAAGATTCTCTTTTTATCAACAAATTTATACCCACTCTTATAAATTAGAAATGCAGGAAACCGATTTGGTTGAATGTGACTTGTTTGAACTTCTGAAGGCATTACAAAAGATATTGAAGAAAAAAGATGGTAAGATGGAGATTTTAATAAGTAATATCTCTCTGGAGGAAAAAATGGAATATTTACAAAAATTATTAGCCAATGAGGAAAAGATATTGTTTCTTGATTTATTTAAAGAGACAAGAAACAAAATGGAGGTAGTCATTACCTTCTTAGCCCTTTTAGAACTTATCAGATTAAAAAAGATTTATGTCCAGCAACAAAAATTATTTTCGGAGATATGGATATTCAGACAATAGACCATAGACATCAGACATTAGACTTAGGGGAGAAAAAGGATACTCCAAAGGCTAATTTTCTACCTAGAAAAGTCTGATGTCTAAAGTCTGAAATCCAGTGTCTAAATTGCAGAGCAGGAATATATTATGAAAGACCACGAAAAGGCAAAAAAGATAATCGAGGTATTGTTGTTTGTAGCCGCAGAGCCGCTGTCATTAGACAAGATTAGTCAAATCTTAGAAATAAAACCGGCCGTGGCCAGGAATTTAATCTTTGAGTTAAAAAAGGAATACTGGGAGGCAGGAAAAGGACTTGATATTATTGAAATAGCTAATGGCTATGAGATGTGTACCCGACATGAATATTCAAACTGGATTGAACAGCTAAAAAAACAGCGAAGGGAAAATAAACTTTCCCCTTCTGCCATGGAGACATTAGCCATAATTGCTTATAAACAACCAATTACCAGACTCGAAATAGATAATATCCGTGGGGTCAATTCCATTGGTGTGGTGCAAACATTATTAGACAAGAAATTAATTAAACTTGTGGGTAGAAAGGATGTCCCTGGCAAACCACTACTTTATTCGACTACCTTAGAATTTCTAAAAACCTTTGGCCTGCCAAGCCTGTCTGCTTTACCCCGGATTGATGAATTAATTCAAAAATGAGGAAGCGTTCATGTTCAGATATCAGGTATCAGGTTTTATGTAAGGTGAATGGTATTTTTCAGCTTGCCGGTTATGAGATACCAGGCTACCAATAAATCGTGGAGTTCTCTATTACCTTGATTTTCCTGGTTTTTACCTGACTGCTGATACCTGATACCTGAACCTTTACAAAATGAGGTTTGATATGTTGAAGTTATTAGCTCCGGCAAAGATAAATTTATTTTTAAGTGTCCTCGGGAAAAGGCAGGATGGCTACCATGAATTAGAAACCATCATGCAAAAAATAGAATTGTACGATACCATTGTTTTAGAGGAAAAGGATGAGGGGATTGAGTTAGAGTGTGAGCAGGTGCCTGGGGTAGAAAACTTAGTCTGTCAAGCCGCAAGCCTCTTAAAACAAGAATTGAAAATAAAAAAAGGGGTAAAAATAAGGCTTGAGAAAAATATCCCCATAGCCGCAGGATTAGGCGGTGGAAGCTCTGATGCCGCAACAACATTAATCGGCTTGAATGAATTATGGGGACTCGGCTTATCTCAAGATGAACTAATTCACTTTGCCTCTAAATTAGGTGCTGATGTGCCTTTTTTTATCTATGATTGCGGATTGGCGTATGCAACGGGAATTGGTACAATTATTACTCCTTTACCTGATTTACCGCCATTTTGGTTGGTTATGATATTCCCGGGAATAAAAATTTCTACGGCTAAAGTATATGCAGATTTAAATTTTATGTTGACAAATAAGCCTATAAATAGTAAAATAATAGAGGTGGTTATTAAAAAAGGGAATATAGAGGAAATTTCAAGGTTACTGTTCAACACATTAGAACAGATTGTCCTTCCTCAATATCCGATGATTAAAAGATTAAAGGAAGAACTTCTTGAGGCTGGTGCTTTGGGTGCGTTAATGTCAGGTAGCGGCTCAACAGTCTTTGGAATTGCCAGAACGGAGTTTGAGGCAAATAATATTTATCATAAATTAAGAAAGAGGGGGTGTGGGAAGGAAATAATCTTAGTGACAAAAAGTGCTGGGGTAAACATTCAGTAATCTGGTAATCAGGTAATCGGTAATCAGGTAACAACCAATTGATACTTTCTCTTTACCGATTACCAGAATTCCACTTCTGGAGGTAAACTAACAAATGGACATTACTAACATCCGCGTTAAACGAATAGAAAATGATTCGAAGTTAAAGGCCTGGGTTTCGGTAACATTCGACGATGTATTTGTGGTGCATAACATTAAAATTATTCAAGGGCAAGATGATATGTTTATCGCTATGCCCAATAGACTGACTAAGGATGGGGTTCTAAAAGATATTGCCCATCCTATTAGTACTGAATTTAGACAACAATTGCAGGATAAGGTAATATCTGCATATCAACAGGTAGAATAAGTAAGCATTCAGGTATTAGGTATCAGGTGTCAGGTAAAAAGAGAGGAGAGGAGTTTTGGCCACTCTTTATTAGTCTTACCTGATACTTGAATGCTTGCAATATTGGGGTGTCGCCAAGCTGGAAAGGCACGGGAATTTGGATCCCGCATTCGAAGGTTCGAGTCCTTCCACCCCAGCTTTTATAGGTGATGGATGGCATGTATGAGTGAGGGTATCACCTCTGGTAGAGGGGCGCGGAGTGAAACTGATTTAGCAATAATTGTCTTAGCCGCAGGATTAGGGAAAAGGATGAAGTCTAATTTGGCTAAGGTACTTCATAAGATTTGCGATAAGCCAATGATAGATTATGTCTTAGATACCCTGTCCTTTTTTTTGCCTGCAAAAATTGTTGTTGTTGTTGGACATCAGGCAGAAGAGGTGACTAAACTACTTAAAGATAGAAAGGTAATCGTAGTTCTTCAAAAAGAACTATTAGGGACAGGAGATGCGGTCGCCCAAACAGAAAAGGTATTGTCTGATTTTGAAGGGGATATTTTAATAGTTTGTGGCGATACCCCTTTGTTAAAAAGAAACACATTGGAAGGATTAATTCGCACTCATCAACAGTCTAAGGCAACGATTACAATTCTTACCGCGACCTTAGATGACCCTGCAGGATATGGAAGGATAGTTGTAGATGCACAAGGTCGGGTATGTAAAATCATTGAGGATAAAGATGCAAGTCAAGAAGAAAAGGCAATTAAATTAGCCAATACAGGTACTTATTGCTTTAGGGCTAAAAAATTATTTGCGGCTCTGAAAAAGCTCAGCAATGACAACAAACAAGGTGAATTTTACCTGACGGATGTAATTGAAATTTTAAAAAAAGAAGGGGAAAAGATAGTTGCTCTTAAGGTCTCGGAGCCAATTGAGGTTATGGGGATAAATACACAAGAGGATTTGAGGAAGGTTGAAGAAATTAAAAATTATGAATTAAAAATTAAAAATTAAGGAAGGAGAAGATAATTTTTAATTTTTAATTCTTACAGGAGGGTAATAATAAATGGCAACAATTGATGCTTTGCGGGTGTTCTCCGGGAATGCTAACCCGCTCTTAGCCAAAGAAATATGTGATTATCTAGAGATTCCACTTGGGGCTATAGAAGTAAGTTCTTTTGCCGATGGTGAGACATGTGTCCATATCAGTGAAAATGTGCGAGGTGGCGATGTTTTTGTTATTCAGCCTACCTGTCCACCGGTAAACCAACATGTCATGGAACTTTTAACTATGATTGATGCCTTTAATCGGTCATCGGCCAGACGAATTACAGCTGTTATTCCCTATTATGGCTATGGCCGTCAGGACCGAAAGTCACAACCCAGGGTACCCATTACCTCTAAATTAGTCGCAAATCTTATTACGACTGCAGGGACAGATAGGGTTTTAACGATGGACCTGCATGCAGGACAGATACAGGGTTTTTTTGATATACCGGTGGATAACCTGTTCGCTACACCAATAATAGTCGATTATTTCAAACAGAAGAATATAACCGACCTGATTTTAGTTGCTCCTGACCCTGGTGGTGTAGAACGAACACGGGCGGTTGCCCGTAAACTGGGGGTATCGATGGCTATTATCGATAAGCGGCGTGAGGCAAAGAATGTATCTCAGGTAATGAATGTCATTGGAGAAGTTGAAGGTAAAAATTTACTTATCCTGGATGATATAATCGATACCGCAGGAACATTGGCTGAGGCAGTTAATGCCTTGAAACGAAACGGGGCATTGAATATTTATGCTTGTGCGACTCATCCGGTATTGTCTGGTCCGGCAATTGACCGAATCAATGATGCCCCTCTTAAAGAGGTCGTAGTGACTAATACTATTCCACTGGGAGAAAAGAGGTTAAAAACCGATAAGATTACGGTTCTTTCTGTGGCTAACCTATTAGGTGAAGCCATAAAAAGAATTAATCAAGAAACATCAGTTAGTTCATTGTTTATTTAAGTATAAAAAAGAAATTAGAAATTGGAAAATAGAAAATAGAAAATAGGAAAGGAAGTCGTATCTATTTTTCCTTCTAATTTCCAATTTCTAATTTCAAATTACAGAGTTAAAAGGAGGTTTAAATGAAACAAATACCATTAGAGGCTAAGACAAGAAGCGATATCGGCAAAGGATATTGTCGAAGATTACGAGTTAAAGGACTTATACCAGGGGTTCTTTATGGTGGAGGAAAGGAAAGTATTCCGGTTGAATTAAAGTCGGCAGACCTAACTCATATCCTTCGTGAAGGTGGTGAGAATGTGCTGATTAATTTCACCTTGCCTGATTCACCTCAGGAAACCGTGATTTTAAAGGAAAAGCAAATTCATCCCTATAAAAGGTCTTTATTGCATGCGGATTTTTGTAGAATATCGCTCAAGCAAAAACTTACGGTAACGGCACCGATAGAATTAATCGGCACGCCTAAGGGGGTTAAAGAAGGCGGTATTTTAGAGCAGGTTATGTGGGATGTAGAAATCAGTGCCCTGCCAAAACACATCCCGGAAAGTATTAAGGTAGATGTGACTGACTTAGAAATAGGAACAACTATCCATATTAAAGATTTAATTGTAGGAAAAGAGATAGAAATCAAGCATGACCCTGAATCAGTCGTCTTACATATTGCCCTACCGAGAGAAGAAAAGGTAGTAGAAGCAGTTCCTGGCGAAGGGGCCGCTGAACCAGAAGTGATTAGGGAAAAGAAAAAGGTAGAAGAGGAAGAATAAATAGTAGGCAGTAATGCCTGAGTTATCAGTTAATACCAAATGAAATTTTGGATTTTAGATTTTCGATTTTGGATTGAGGAATCTTAATATCCTTAATCCAAAATCGAAAATCCAAAATCCAAAATCGTAATTGTAATCTGATAACTGATGGGTTACCAACCGGTAACTGAGGCATTACCATCCTTCCCTACTCCCTTCCTTCCCGCTATCGCCTACAGTAACTGCCCGGGCAATTATTTGTCCCTGATATAGCCGTATCTTCAACTCGTCGTTCATTTCAACACAACTAACATCCTTAATTATTTCTCCAGTAAGCAATTTAGAGGTGATGCTATAGCCTCGGGAAAGAATATTCAGCGGTGATAAAGCATCAAGTCGAACCGTCCAATTTTGGAGTTTAGCCTTGTTTTGCTCCATCAGGTGGGAATTTAGAAGCATAAGTGTATTAACTGCATCGTCAAGCCTTTGTTGAAATTGAAGGATATTTTGCTCGGGGTATAAAAAGATAGGGGATTGATGACATCTTTGAAATCTAACCGAAATATGAGATAATTGTCCCTTCATTATATTTTTCAGGCGGATAGTGAGAGAATTCAGGGTTGCATTCAACTCCTGTTTATTTTTAACGACCAATTCTGCGGCGGCAGACGGTGTAGGAGCGCGCAAGTCGGCTACAAAATCGGCAATAGTAAAATCTGTCTCATGCCCAACCGCAGAGATAATGGGAATTTGGGAATGGAAGATAGCCCTGGCAACAATTTCTGTGTTAAATGCCCACAAATCTTCGATTGAACCTCCACCACGGGCAATAATAAGGACCTCCGGCTTTTTCGCCAGGATGTTAAATTCTTTAATTGCCTGGGCAATCTCTTCTGGTGCTTCCTCACCCTGAACTCTGACAGGAAAAATAACTACCTCAATATTATAAAATCTGCGGGTGAGGATATTCAAAATATCCTTGATGACTGCACCTGTAGGCGAGGTAACTATTCCTACGCATTGAGGAATCATGGGAATAGGCTTTTTATGTCCGGGGTCAAATAACCCCTCCTTTTTCAATCGTTCTTTTAATTGTTCCAATGCCACATAAAGAGAACCAACCCCTGCAGGAACTAATTCCTCTATTGATATCTGGTACTCACCCCGTGGTTCATAAACAGTAATATGTCCCCGCACAACAACCTTCATCCCATCTACTAATTGGACCTGTCCAAAGGCAAAGCGGTTGCGGAACATCACCGCTTTTATTTGTGAGGTTTCGTCTTTTAAGGTAAAATACATATGTCCGGATGTGGGTATCCTCAGGTTTGACACCTCACCCTTGACCCAGATATTCCGGAAATTACCCTCCAGGATACTCTTTATATTTTTAGTTAATTCGGTAATAGATAAGATATTTTTTTCCATTTTAAAAAACCAATAAGTCCTATAATTTAATATCTTTAATGTTTAATTGTAGCGATTGTCTCTCCTGCCAGATGTTTATTTGAGGCACATAGGCTAAGGCAATGGAGTCTGAATCCCTTAAGGCGGCTTGCCTCGCCGCAGTTATTTTATCCCCCATATTAAATCCAATCGCCTCAATTACCTTGTGAGAGGAATCTTTTACCCTCATTTTGAGGTGGTTACTGCCAACAATCATTGGCTCACCTAAAACCTCTAATGCGTTTGTTGAAAAAATAGGCCTGGGATTCCCTATACCAAAGGGTGAAAGTAAGTCTTCGACTTCATTAATCAATTCAAAACTTATATCCTTTAGTTGTATCTCGAATATATCTAATGAAGGTTGTAAATCGATTTTTGGCAAGATTCCCTGGGCATAATCATTAATTCTTTCTCTGAATTCATCTATTTTGTCAGTTAAAATAGTCAATCCTGCGGCTTGTTCATGCCCACCATAACTTTCTAATAAATCATCACATTGAATCAAGGCATTCAATAGATTAAAGTTAGGGATACTTCTTCCCGAACCTTTACCTAATCCATTAGAACAGGAAATGAGGATGGTGGGACGGTAATATTTATCCACGATTTTTGAGGCAACAATACCTATTACCCCTGAATGCCAATTATCATTTGCCATGACAAGGACATTTTTATCCTGCTCCCTGGTTATAGATTGGACTGCCTCATCAAAGATATCCTCTTGAATCTTTTGCCTTCTCTGGTTATGTTTATCAAGGGTATTAGCAATTTTTTCTGCCTCCTGTCTTGAATCTGTAAGAAACAGGTTGATAACCAATTTTGCATCTTCTAATCTACCCATGGCATTGATTCTCGGACCTAATTTAAAACCAATATCCCCTGAATTGATTTTTTTCCCTTCAAGTCCGCAAACCTCAATCAATGCCTTTAAGCCTATATTTTGTGTCTTTTGAAGTTGTTCTAAGCCATACCTGGCAATAATCCTGTTTTCACCAATTAGAGGGACAATATCGGCTATCGTTCCCAGGGCGGCAAATTCTAAGATGGTGTTAAAGTCAATCGCAGAATATCCCTGTTCCCTAAGTCCTTGAATCAATTTCATAACCACACCCACACCGGCTAAATTCTTATCCGGATATTGACATTGTGGTTGTTTAGGATTAATTATGGCCAAAGCAGGGGGAAGATTTACTTCACCCATCGCGATTGGTACTTCATGATGATCTGTAACAATAACATCAATCCCTGATGAATTAGCGTCTTTTATCTCCTCTACAGCAGAGATACCGCAATCAGCCGTAATGATAAGTTTGACACCTTCTGCCTTAGCAAATTCGATTCCTCCTTTACTTAAACCATAGCCTTCAATCAATCGATGAGGGATGTAATAAATAAGGTTAGAGGTATATGGAGATAAGGCACGCATTAACAAAACGATTGAGGTTGTCCCATCAACATCATAATCACCGTAAATCAAAATTTTTTCTTTTTTGTCGAGGGCAAGTTTGATGCGAGCAATTGCCTTGTCTAAGTCTTTCAGTAAAAAGGGGTTATGAAAACCATTCAAATCAGGTGAAATGAATCTTTTAGCCTCATCAGGTTTAGTTAGACCTCTACTGATAAGTATTTGAGCGATAACAGGTGAAATCTGGAGTGTTCTGGCTAATTCAAAAACCTCTTTTTGTTCTATTTTATTGTTAATTTTCTTCCATGATTTTTCCAATTTGTTTTTCCTCATTAATTTTTGACAGGATTAACAGGATTTATAGGATGTTTTAATTTACTTTTATCTTATTAAATAATCCTGTAAATCCTGTAATCCTGTCTAAAAACCTTAACTATATCTTACCATAAAATCCGTTCTTTGTCAAAGGATTTTTTCAAGAAGTAATGGGTTAGCTATCAGTATTAGTAAGTTCAAAGGTTAAGGTTCAAGAGATAGTATTTAGGGTTTAAGGAACAAGGGTTTTTGCTCCTTAACCTTGAACTTTGAACCTTGAACCTTTTTCAACGGATAACTGAAGGATTACCTGAAACACTTACCATTACTTAATAATTCCTATCTTCCCAATGGCTTTTTGGTTTTTGTCGTTGGTAATCAGGTAAATGTAAATACCTGAGGCTAATCGAGGATTTTGCCAGATATATTTCCCATCTCCATCGCTTTCTTCAAAAATGGCTACCTCTTCCCCGGCTATGTTGAATATCCTGATAGTTGCTTGAGCTGTGAGATTAGCAAAGGTGATGGATGTTTGCCCCTTGTAGATTCTACATGGGTTGGGATAAACAAACACCTTTATAAGGTTATTTTGGTAGGCAAATGTTGGAATTCCTCCGAGTGTAAAGGTAGAAAAGTGCGGCACATAAGCCCAGGTTATATTTTTTACTCCATCAAACCAGGTAGTAAGTGCTTTCCAGTTGCCATTTTCCCATTGATAGATAATCAAATCCTCTTCCTTGATTTGTGTCCCATCGACTATCCCATCATCATTAGTATCCGAATAGGCTAAATAGACAGTAACCGTGCCTATCTGCCCTGTCTGTGTGCCAACCTCATTACCAGATTCATCCTTGAGGGCAATGTTATAAACTATCCCGGCACACTGGATTTCTCCTGGCAATGGTTGGGAAATTTGAGTTGATGTCGCAATATACACGGTAACATTTGTTGTGCCCAGGTCACCAGGGTCAAATTCTATGGTTACCCCTTTATCTGTTATTGTTCCTCCTTGCTGACTGTTCATAAATACCATAATCGTTGCTGTTGCCATTGCCCCTGTTTTGTCATAAAAGACGGTAATTGTATCTTTACCACCATTTGGTGCTCTGGTGATTGTCCATGTCCCTACCGTGTCAGCAAAATAAAGGTTGCCGGTCATCGTGCCCGCCGGGTCGTCTGCGGTGAAGGTCGTTTGAACGGTAACCGTCCAGGTGTTGCCGTGGTTATCCCCTGCCACACAAGTAAAGGCAGCGGAATCATCGGCAGTGAGACTAACCGTTACCGACTGAATGAAAATGGCGGTCGCGGTGCTAACTGTTATTGTTACCTCATCCTGGGCAGTCCAACTATTGCTGTCGGTTACGGTCAGGGTATAGGTAGTGGTGATAGAGGGAGAGGCAATCGGATTGGCAATATTGGAATTATCAAGACCGGTGCCTGGATTCCAGGAGTAGCTATATGGTGGAGTGCCACCTGTAGCTGAACCATTTAAGGTAGTACTACTTCCAGGATGAATACTAACATCGATACCGGCATTGGCTATCAAAGGGTTGGGTAAAGGTACCTGGGCAATGGCATAACCAATTCTCATATTGTTTCCATCATAGCCGCTATAAAACAGACGATATAGCCTGCCATCATAGAGTATACTTGGAGCACTTACCCCGGTATCATCCCAGTTCCCATTTGCTCCCAATTCCAACACAGGATTGGATTCATCCTTGTTCCAGACCACACCATCGGGACTTGTGGCATAACCAATTTTCATAGACACTCCATCATAGCCAGTATAAAACAGATGATACAATCTGCCGTCGAACAGGACACCCGGGCTGGTTACCCAAACATCATCCCAATTACCATTTGCGCCCAGGTTCAACACCGAGTTTGTGCCGTATTTGTTCCAGACCATACCATCTGTACTGGTGGCATAGCCAATACGCAGATTGCTCCCATCATAGCCGGTGAACCACATCCGGTATAATGTCCCATCATAGATCACGCTTGGCTGGGAAACAAAATCGTCGTCCCAGTCACCATCAGGTCCATCTGTCAGCACGGGATTGGATGGATATTCCTCCCAGACCAGACCATCCGTGCTTCTGGCATAGTTAATCCGGTTATTATTGACATACCATAAATGATATTTATTATCAGCAAGTATCACAGCGCAGCAGAGCCGCAACCAAATCCCAACCTAACGGTTGGAAAAGGAGGTTTATCGCTTTAACCACACCAAGGTATGTCTTTAAAACCTTCTC
>SBAY01000364.1 GCA_005239945.1 Nitrospira sp. | reverse complement strand
GTGATTTGATGAGTAAGGTTGAGGTTAAGGTTGAGAAGATAGAGAAAAATCTCCTTCCTTCTCTCCTTCTCAACCTTAACCTTAACCTCAACCTTCTTTTTAAAGGTTTATCCATCAATTGATGTGTGACAGAGCACTAGGCTATGTTTTATGCAGCTTAAGCATTATTAAAATCAAAAGGGATTGAAGTTGTCAAACATTCTGCTGTAGAATCTGCTTTAGGATATTACTTTGCAAAACCAGAACGGCTTGAGCCTAAATATCATAAGATGTTTATTAATGCTCGGAAAATTAGAGAGATAGCTGATTATGATATTCAGGAAGAGATTGTTGAACCTGTAGCTAACCTTAAATTAAAAGAGGGGAAAGAATTTATTGCTGTTGTTAAGCAGATATTAGAAATAAAAAGATGTGTGGAATAGCAGGGATATTGAATGGTAAGGTTTCAGTAATCAGGTATCAGGCAGTTCTGATACCTGAATGCTTATAGCACTTATTAACGAAAAGTTCTCATGTTTTTAAAGTAAAATGTCGATATAGCAGTTATTAGTCAAAACTTCTCATGAAACAGGTATAAAGGAGCAAGAAGTCGAGGGATCAAGGAGACAAGTGAAAGAAAAAGGCTATAGACTATAGACCATAGACTAAAAAGTCTAATGTCTGATTTAACCCTCGAACTTTTGAATCCTCTTACAAAAACATTGATATAAAAGAACTCTTAACCCTCTGTATCAACAAAGATCCTACTTTTGAATCCCTTTCTGATATAGAGATACTGATTATGCTGTAGATATGAGGTATCCGGGACTCATTAGGGAATCAACTAAAGAAGAAGCAAAGGAAGTAGTAAGAAGTACTGAATCAACAAAGGAATTTGTGTATAAGGTATTGAAGGAGATAATCGTTTGCGATTAATTAAAGATGTTTCTATTACCTTGATAGGGAAGATTATTCTTCTCTTTATTGGAATTATATCAAGTATTATTGTGGCTCGATATTTAGGACCTTCTGGAAAGGGTATTTTTGCAGTATTAGGAGTAATTAGTGGAATTGCTTTACAGTTTGGAAATCTGGGTATTCCAGCTGCAAATATATATTTTATAGGAAAAGAAAAAAATCTTCTTTCTCAGATTACTGCCAACTCGTTTTTCTTTGGGATAGGAGGAGGAATAGTTGTTGCAATTGTTGTGTATTTATTATTTATTCTGTGTCCTGATATAATTGGTAAGATTAACCCTTTTTTCCTGATAGTTACTTTAATGTCTTTACCATTTGTATTCATGACTCTACTTTATACAAATATCCTTCTGGGCTGCCAGCGATTTTTTGGATATAACTTAATTAATATATTTGGAGGTGTCTTTTCATTAGTAGTTAATAATATTATTCTCCTGGTAATATTGAAAAAAGGGATTGTTGAACTGGTAATAATGTCAACAATTACTACTATAATCTTTAGTTTAGTATATATCATTTATGTCTATCGTTTAGCAAAATTTAAAACTTCTTTTGACTTAACACTATTTCATAGAATGATAAAATATGGTATTAAATCATATATCGCTTCTTTATTAGGATATTTAATCATTAGATCAGATATTTTTTTAGTTAATTATTTTTTAGGAGTGGGTTCAACAGGTATTTATTCGGTAGCCGTAGGATTTGCTGATTTATTATATATGCTTCCTGCTAGTGTTGGAATGATTCTTTTCCCTAAAATTTCTGGAACTCAAGATGATAAAGGAATACTTACTCAAATAGTATGTCGTTACACAGTATTGATGATGATAATTCTCTGTCTAACTACGGGAATTATTAGCAAACCTTTAATATTACTATTGTACGGAAGCCAGTTTCACTCAAGCATTGTTCCATTTCTGTGGTTGCTTCCAGGAATTTTTTCCTTGGGGATAGGTACTATTTTGATGCAAGATTTAGCAGGGAGAGGATTACCACCTATTGTCTACATTGCTCCTTCCATTGCATTATTTGTAAATCTAATATTAAATATAGTGTTAATACCTGTAATCCATATCAATGGAGCATCAATCTCATCTTCTATCTCCTATACAATTATGATGGGCTTGACAATGAGATATTTCTTGGGATTAACAAATAGTTCTCTATCAGATGTATTGGTTATAAAAAGGAAAGATTTGAGCATTCTTAAAGATACAATAACTAAAGGGCTTTTATCTAAAGAAGTTAGGTGATAAATGTGGATGATGAACTAAAAAATCTGTTATGTTGTACCTTATGTGGTGGAGACATTACCTATTTGAACCAGGAGAAGATTAAATGTTTAATTTGCCATAAAGAATATTTGGTCCAGGATGGAATCCCACTAATGTTTCCTGATGTTCAAAAAGAAGAAAATGATGATATCTTCCAAAGATATTTGACTTGTTATGAGAAAATTGCTAAAGATGATATTAAAGAGCCGCTTGAAAAGAATAAGAATCAGAGGTATATACCCTTAAAAGATTTTATTGGAGAAGTAACTAACTGTAGAATTCTTGATGTTGGAGCAGGACAAGGAACTTTTCTTCGCATGTTGGAAGGAAAATATAAGGTTTGTTTCGATATCTCATTGAATTATCTCAAGGTGGCTAAAGAAAGTAAATTGGTTGCTGTAGCAGGGAATGCAGAATTTTTACCCTTTAAGCCTCAATCTTTTGATATTATTATCTGTTCAGATATACTTGAGCATGTTCTCCATCCAGATAAGGTTATAACTCATCTTAAAAGGGTATTATCCCCTGAGGGAAGACTTTATATTGTTGTTCCATGGAAAGAAGATTTATCTAAATATAAAAGATATAATGGAATTTATGAATTCACTCATTTAAGGACATTCGATAATATCTCGATAAATAAACTTTTGGTTGGATTTAAAATATGTAGAAGGAAAGGAGTTATCCCTAACTCCCCTCCATCTTTCTGGCCATACATTATACAGAAAGCATTTCGATTTGTCCCATCAAAAATCCAGATGGTGATGCTTGGTCCTATTCATATGATGTTTGAAGTAAATATTAATCAAGGTAAAATTAAAAAGGAGACAAATAAAATTTGTATGCTTGCAGGAAACGATATTATAAATGACCCTCGAGTTAAAAGGGAAGCTTCTGTGGTAACTACTAATGGGTATGAAGTTACTATTGTTGGAACTTTAACTCCAAGAAGTCAAGCAATTGAAGATATAGATGGTTTTAGAATCATTCGTGTTTCTCAATCTATACTTATGAGGGTGCTAAGAGCAATTCATAAAAGTGTAAGGATATTTTTTGCGAGGCTCTCAGGAAAAGGAAGGCAGGAAAACAATAGTGCAGATACTAATTCATTAACTCCATATTCTTTTTTAAGTAGATTATTAGTAGATTTTTATATGATTCTCTTTCTGATAGATACGATTTGGCAGATGAGCAAACAGGCTAAAAAAATCAAAGCCGACATTTATCACGCTAATGATTTAGATACATTACCAGCAGCTTATTTTGCGGCAAGAGCTAACAGGGCTAAATTAGTCTATGATGCCCATGAATTATGGTATGAGATGAACCCTGATAGGACAAAATTATTCAAATTAATAGCCTCTATAGTTGAACGGTATTTTATAAAAAAGGTCGATTGTTGTATAACAGTGAATGAATCTATCGTTGAAATTATGGCTGAAAATTATAAGATAAAAAAGCCTGTAGTAATAGGGAATTACCCTCATTACGAAAAAATAATTAACGACTCTTCACATCTTCGAGATTCTTTAAATATTAACCATCAAACGAAAATTATACTTTATCAAGGAAGATATGAATTACATCGTGGGTTAGAGGAATTGATTGAAAGTGCTAAGTATCTGGAAAATGGCCTAATAGTCTTTAGGGGATATGGTATGAATGAGGCAGATTTAAAGATGCTTGTTGAGAGATTAAATTTGGAAAATAAAGTGATATTTGTTCCTCCTGTTCTAATGTCTGATTTAGTTCAGAAAGCAACAGAGGCAGATATTGGGGTAATGCCCTATAAACCAGTCTCCTTAAATAATAGATTAGCCACTCCCAATAAGGTATATGAGTACTTAATGGCTAATTTAGCTATTGCTGTTAGTGATCTACCGGAGATGAGAAGAATAGTAGAAGAGTTTAAAGTTGGTGTTTTGTTTGATCCCACTTCTCCTGAGGATATCGCCAGAGCCATCAATGAATTGACTACAAACGAATCTCGATTAACTCAAGCCAGGATGAATGCTAAAAAGGCTTCTCAGGAAAGGTACAATTGGGAAAAAGAAGGGGGAAAACTCTTGCAGATTTATAATTCTTTAATGAAGGGGATTGGGGATGAATCAGAATGAAATTAAATGCCTTCTCAGAAGAATAAAAGGGATGTCTCCTCAAGTGTTAGTTCAAAAAGTACTGTTCAGAATTCATCTTAAGATTAATTCTATCTTTGAGCGCAAATTACTCTCTTTATTTTCAGTTAAATTAACAGATGCTCGGTTTTATAACTCTTTTGATTTAAACCCCCCGGAGTTAAGTAAAGTAAAAGAGGCAGTAAAAATAAGGGATTATCATAAAGCCAATCAAGAGCTATTATCTTATTTCAGAAACCGAAGGTATCCAGAATTCTTTTATTCTTTTGACAGAAAGGATGAGATTATCCCTTTAATAGAAGAAAAATTTCCGGATTCATGTAATTTGACCATTCAAAAGGCAAACTTAGCCTGTGAACATATCTTTGACCTATTAGGTTCTGGACTTACAAATATTGGTAATCCTATTGATTGGATGACTAATTTTGCCGGCAGGAGTTGGTTATCCAAATATTATCAGGATTTAAATAGTAAATTGTTCCAAAATGACTTTCATAATGAAAACTATATTGGAGATATAAAATTACCCTGGGAACTTAATAAACATCTCCATTTCATAGACCTTGGAAAGGCATATTGGTTGACCGGGGAGGAAAAATACGCTAAGGAGTTTATCGCACAACTTTTATCGTGGATAAAAGATAACCCGTTTAAAATGGGTATCAATTGGACAGCCAATCTGATTATTGCCCAAAGAGTCATATCATGGATATTTGCCTTTAATCTATTCCTTCACTCGCCATATTTCAGTGAGCGAGTTCTGGTAGAATTTTTAAAGTCCTTACTTTTACATGGCAGGTATATTCCTCCACATTTTGAGTTTGCACCACGGGCTTCTAACCATTTAATTGGAAATGTCTGTGGGTTATTTATGCTTGGATTTATGTTCCCTGAATTTAAAGAGTCAAAAAAATGGAAAGATACTTCGTTAAACATACTATATGAACAGATTGCTAAACAGGTTTATAATGATGGTGTGGATTATGAACAATCAACGAGTTATCATCGGTATGTGCTCGAATTTTGTCTTATTCCAATAATACTTTGTCTTATTAACAAGATTCAACTATCAAACGAGTTTATGAAAAAGATTGAGAAGATGCTCGAATTCATTATGCATATTCTCAAACCTGACGGACATGTCCATCCAATAAGTGATGCCGATGGAGCCAGGGTATTTAATTTCAATAATGCCCATATAAATGACCATCGCTCATATTTAGCCTTAGGTGCCTTAATCTTTAATCGGGGAGATTTTAAAGAAGTAGCAGGGGATAATTTTGAAGAAATCCTATGGTTTTTTGATATAGAGGGTTTTCGAAGATATAAGGAGATTAAAGAATATCCCCCAAAGGAAGACTCAAAACCTTTTTATGATGGTGGTTATTTTGTGATGCGTAGTGGTTGGGAGAAGGATTCTCTTCACCTATTCTTTGACTGTGGACATATTGGTATGGGCAACTGGGATAATGAGAGTTATGCCACTCATGGTCATAGTGACCTGTTAAATTTTGGGTTATATGCTTTTGGACAAACCTTTATAACCGACATTGGCTCATATACCTATACAGGTTCAAAAAAATGGCATGATTATTTCCGAGGGTCTAAAGGTCACAACCTCATTATCGTAGATGAAGAAGAGCAAGGTATATTGACCACAACCTGGGCAATAAGAGACCGGGCTCGACCCTTAGAGCCCAAGTGGTTTTCTTCACCTTCCTTTGATTATGTAGAGGGTGCCCATGATGGTTACCAAAGATTACTTAATCCGGTAATCTGCAGAAGAAGGATACTCTTTGTCAAACCCCATTACTGGATTGTTATCGATCAGATAGAAGGAGAGGGAGAACATATAATTGACTCCTACTTCCATCTTTTTCCTGGTCTAAAAGTAAATCTGGCTCCGACAGGTCAGGTGGGCTATATAGAAGGAGAAAAGGCAAATCTCTCTCTTTTTCCCCTCTCCCTGACCGATCTGAAAGGTGAAGTAATGGAGGGCTCGGCTGATCCAATTGGAGGATGGTACTCTGATGACTATGGTCATAAAGAACCTGCACCTGTTTTAAAATATAGAACTAAATCTATCTGTCCCACTACCATTTACACGGTTTTATATCCCTATAAAAATGGAGAGAATGAATTAGTCAGTGTTGAGAAGATTACTCCCGGTGGAATAAAAATATCATTTTCTAATTCAGAAGATTATTTACTTACTACATCAGTGGCTCTTTCGTCACCAATTAATATCATCTCAAATGCAGAGGTGGTATTTGTCAGGAAGATTAAAAATCAGGTAAAACAGGTTTTTGCTGAAAATTCCTCAATCTTAATTGTTGATGATAAAGTTTTTATTCAATCTAAAGAGAAAATGGAGTTTTTATCCGTTTAAGAGGAGGTGAATGAGTCTTTGATTAAATTCATATTCAGAAGATTAGTAAAAGCAGCACAGAATCCTAAACTGGTCTATTCGTATTTTAAAAGGTCTATCTCGCTTTTACCTTATTATATAGGAAGAGGATATAGTTTTTATCCTTCGACCATCTTTATTTCGATTAATAGCCAGTGCAATCTTAAATGTAAGATGTGTGATGTCGGACAAGGGCAAAAGGGGACTCAGTTCTATAAAAATTTGAAGACGGATACAGAACTTTCTTTGGATAGATTAAAGAGTTTAATTAATGAAGTGAAAAGTTTCTCGCCTTTAATTGCTATTATTTCAACAGAACCACTTTTGTATAAAGACCTGGTAGAGTTTAGTAATTATGTTACTTCTGCCGGATTAGAACTGCAAATTACTACAAACGGTCTTTTATTAAAGAAATTTGCTGAGAATTTAGTAAAATCAGGACTTCAACGACTTTGTATTTCAATTGATGGTCCTCCAGCAATTCACAATTCAATTAGAGGAGTAAATAATAGTTTTGAAAAGGCATACGCAGGAATTCAAGCAGTTAATGAAATAAAAAAGAGAATGAATAAAACATATCCTAAAATATATATTAACTATTCAATTTCAGATAGTAATTATCATTGCCTGGAAGAGTTTATGAAAACGATGGAGGATTTAGAACTTGAATCTATTACCTTTTCACATCTCAACTATATTACTAAGTTAATGGCTAAAGAACACAACCAACAATTTGGTCACATCTGTAAAGCGACTCCCAGCAGTATTTCAAAAACAGATCCATTAAAGGTTAACCCAGTAATTTTAGCAAAGCAAATAGAGATAATAAAAACAAAATACTTAAATAAATGTGCCTTTAGCCCTGATCTTGATGAGGAAGGAATAAGGATATTTTATCACGAGCCAAAAAAATTTGTCGAAAGGAAGAGGTGTTTTGTCCCTTGGCAGGTAGCCCAGATTATTGCTAATGGTAACCTTATTCCCATGACCAGGTGTTTCAATATTACCTTAGGTAATATTTATGACCAAGGTTTTAAAGAAATTTGGAATGGAGAAAAATATCGAAGTTTGAGGAAAACACTCAGGAAATTTAAGGCATTTCCTGCTTGCTCCAGATGTTGTGGAATTTTTTAAAGTGAGGAGGAAAATATAGTTGAGTCTGCATGTATGTATGGTAGTAATTTCTAATCTTAGAAGAGACCCGCGAGTTTATAAAGAGGCGAAGACATTAGTTGAAAATGGCTATGAGGTTACTGTTATCGCACTTAATGAGGAAAGAAAGTCCACTGGTTTAGAAAATATGGATGGAATTAAGGTAATAGAAATTCCATTAAGGCGGGTTGAGCATAAATTTATATTTTATCGACGACTCAGGAATTCACTTCATCGGATTAAATTTCGCATAATTTTATATAAAGAGGTCCTTTTTAGCAAAGCTGATATCTATCAGGCCCATAATATTAATACCCTTTTAGTGGCTTTTTTAGTCGCAAGATTTAGAAAAAAACCATTAATTCTCGATGCCCATGAATTATGGACAGAACAAGCACCAGAAACAAAAGATATCTTTCTTAAAATAGAAAAGGTATGGGGGCAACTTTTAGAAAGATTATTAATCAACCGTGTAGATAGGGTTATTACCGTTAATGAGTCGATTGCTCAAGTCTTAGCCTCTCGCTATCATATACCAATGCCTATAATATTAATGAATTGCTCATATACTTTACCTGAGCTAAAAAGTGATAACATCAGACAAAGATTAAATTTGGATGATAATAGAAAGATTATTCTTTACCAGGGAGGATATTACTATGAGACAAGGGCATTAGAGAATTTAGTCCTCAGCGCTCAGTTTATTCATAATGGTATTATTGTTTTTCTTGGATTTGGAGATACCCAAAAACTTAACGCGATTATTAAAGAAAAAGGCCTGGACTCAAAGGTTAAAATCCTTAATACAATTCCATCTCAAGAGATTCATGCGTATATTTCTTCTGCTGATGTTGGAGTAATTCCTTTTCTTGATAATAATTTAAACAGCCATTTTGCCAGTCCAAACAAACTATTTGAGTATTTAATGGGAGGGATTGCCATTGCTGCCAGCGATTTACCAGAAATTAGAAAGGTAATAGATAGCAGTTCTGCAGGAAGATTTTTTGACCCCCTTGACCCTAAAGATATCGCCAGAGCTATAAATGAGATTATCGAAGATGAAGATAAATTAGAAGAAATGAAGAAAAATGCTCGTCAAACGGCTTTAACAAAGTATAATTGGGAAATAGAATCAAGAAAATTAGTAGAACTATATGAAATATTTGGGAAGAATTTGGGTCATCTATGAAAAAGGTTTAAATAGCTTCTTCAGATTTTCCCCGACTTTTAGCACTGATTTAAAGAAGTCGATTTTTTGAGGGGAAAAACCCTTTGAAAAGTGTTTTTCCTCTCAAACTCCCCTTTTCCTAACCTTTTTAACCACAAGGGTATGGGGTGCGTGTAAAATTTGTGGGTAACACTTTACTATTTGAACCAGATCGGATTTTACCCTTTATGTTGTGCCATATGACACATACTATATAATATAGAT
>SBAY01000097.1 GCA_005239945.1 Nitrospira sp. | reverse complement strand
CCCGACTTTTAGTAGTGGTTTAAAGAGAGGTGTTTTTTAAGGGGAGAGAAACCCTTTTTGAAAAAAGTGTTTCTCTCCCCTTAAACCCCTCTCTTCCCCTAAACTTTTTAACCACAACTAATCTTTGGGATGTAATACATCCCAAAGATTAGTTGTGGTTAAAAAGTTTAGGAAAAGGGGAGTTTGAGGGGGAAAACCTTTTTCAAAAGGTTTTTCCCCTCAAAAAATCCACTTCTTTAAATCATTGCTAAAAGTCGGGGAATTTCTGTACGGTAAAAGTTTTTACTTGACTTTTTCCTCATTTTTTGTTATTCTTAACTTATAAATAAATTTAATTGCTTACGCATTATTTGGATTAATTCAAGAAAAAGGAGTGAAAAATTATGAATTTTAAACCTTATTTAGAGAATATTTTAAAGGATGAAGAAATTATTAAATGGGAAAAGCTCTATATCCCTTTAAATGCCGAAGATGTTATTGAAGAACTCCCTACTATGCCTGTAGTAGAGAAGATGATTTTAGAAAAGGCAGCAGTAGAGGATAAACAATCCATTGAAGAACGATTCAAGAGGAATAAATACGAATTTAAGACGCAAGATATGCTTAGAGAACTTATTGAGATAAAATCAAGACGAATAATTTTAGTTGGTGAATCAGGCGCTGGTAAAACAACCTTACTTAGATGGATTACTTTGCTTTATACCCAACAGGCAATTAAAGAACTTATCTCCACTGGTGATATTCTTAAAAATCGGATTCCTGTATTTATAGACTTAAGCCTCTATCATAAAAAAATAGAGATAGAAGGATTTTTATTCGACATCTTAAAATCACGAGGATTAGAATGTAGTTGGGAGGAATTAATTACCGCCTTTGAAGGAGGTAAGTTCGTATTTTTATTTGATGGATTAGATTTGTTGGGGGGTAAGGTTGAAGATTTTGACCCGGCTATTTCTATCCAAAAATTCATTAATAAATATACAAAGAATATTTATCTTTTAAGTTGTCGTAAAGGAATCCGTTACACCAGTTTTCCATCTAATTATAAAACAATAGAGCTATTAGAATTGACTGATGAAAAGATTGAGGAATATTTAGCTCACTATATTAAAGACCCCGAGAAAAGAAATGGCATATTAAATCAACTACAGCAATTACCTCAATTTAAAGAGGTCTACCGCACTCCGTTAATTTTACTTTTAATTATCGCCATATTTTCTCGCTATAAAGAAATTCCTTCTAACAAAACGCAGATCTATTCCCGTTATATCAATTGCCTGTGCGATTTGTTTGAAAAGATAGGTAGGATAACCAATATAGAAAAAGAGTTGATAAATAATATCTTATGTGAGTTGGGATTTGTGCTTCAAATCAATGATGAAACCGTGGCAAAAAAAGAGATTGTTCTGGATATGATTACCCGTTTTATTATCAAACACAAATATGAGAAAATGGCTAAGGATGAAATTCTCAAACTATGCAGTCAATTAGGTTTTTTGAAGATACAGAATGAAGAGGTAAAATTCTTTTATCAATCATTCAGGGAATATTTTGCCTCACTAAAGCTAAAAGAATTATTTTTAAAAGGGGTGAACATCTCGGCTACCTTTACTCATCCGAAGTGGACGGATGTATTGATTTTTTTAACCTCAAATCTTGAGTCGCAAGATGCAAATAGACTAATTCAAACTATCCTCAAGGCAAATTATGAATATCGTAATCCATTATTTGTTGCCGCTAAATGTTCGATTGGGAGTTCTATAGGAGAAGAAATAAAACAAGAGATTATCAAACAACTTTTAAATAAGGTCTCGGATAAATACTGGTATAATCAACGAGAGGCTATTTATGGGTTAACGATGATATTAGGTGAAAAGGTAGAATTTCAGGCGATAGAATCTCTAATTCAAAAATTAAAGGATGAGGAATGGATCCGAAGGGAAAAGTCTGCTAAGGCCATGGGCAGGATGTGTGAAAAAGGGGCAATTCCTCACTTGAGAACACTTTTAGAAGACGAAAGTCCCGCCGTATATAATGCCGCTTTTGAGGCTATTATCGAGATAGAAAAAAGGGAAAAGGAGGAAATGAAGATTGAATTTAAAGAGGAGGCTGACCTCGTTGTAGAAAAAGTTCTTGTTTCTTCTGCTGAAGCTATTCCTCCGACAACATTTCCTCAAGAGCCGGAAATTACAGAAGTTATACCTGAAGAAACAAAGGTAAGTTTTGTTGAAGAAAAAAAGGTGATTCCAGTAGAGCCTGTAACCATAATGTCCATAAATTTAACCAGAGCCATTGAAGAGGGAAGAATTTATACGGAAGAAACCAAATCCCTGATTGTTAATCAAACATTTGGTACCTTATTAAGACCTATTATCGAGGCTGAACGGGGAGAGATTGAAGAGATAGAGACAAAGGAGGATGTTTTTATTGTTCGCTTTGAAAATCCAAATGATGCCTTATACTCTGCGGTCAAAATGCAAAGTGGAATTGATGAATACAATCTGCGACAACCATCACGAAAGGTATATTTAAAAATTGGGGTCTGTAGCGGTAAATATGGAATTTCAACAGAGAGAATAACAAGTCTTGCATGTAAAATAAGTGAATTTGGACGTCCTGGACAAATATTAGTTATAGAAGATACCTACAAATTTGTTCATGGCAAGGATAAAACAATTAAGTTTAAATATTTCGGCTCCCGAAAATTGGAGGGAGAAGAAAGTCAAAAACGAGGGATCTATGAACTGTTGTGGCAGGGAGAAGAACATGCGGCTATGATTAAAGAATCAATTATGGCTATTGAGTATTTAGAACAGGTAGCTGCCTTTAATATTACTAAGAATAAACCTGTGATAAGTAATATAAAGGTTGCCAGAAGCTTTTTTGAGAGATTTAGAGGATTGATGTTTCTCAAGGAGCCGCAATCTTTAGTCTTAGAATTCCCACAATCCGCAGGGACAACAACACCTATTCATACCTTCTTTGTTAATTTCCCTATAGATGTTATTTTTTTAGACCCTAATTTTAAGGTAGTTGATCTAATGGAAAATATACCCCCGGCTAATTTCACAAAACTAAATACCTGTAAGTTTTATGCACCCCAAACATTAGCCAAATATGTCCTGGAATTACCACAAGGAACAATACAAAATACTGGAGTAGAAATGTCGGATATTGTTATTTTTAAAGAAAGGATATAGTTGTAGACCTTTTTTAGAATTCATGTCCATAATTAGAATAATAAACATGAGAATCCGGGTTATTAAATGAGTTACTATCTTTATGATTACAGTTTACCCTGACATCACCGGCATTGGAGCTATAGATCCATCCTCCTCTATCAGTAATCTGGTTTTGTGCAATTTCACCATAGATTTCTGTAGGGACATAGTCTATATGCTCTTCATACTCCGGTGTATGGGGATGTGGATTAGACCTTTGGAGGGTAGCTTTAGGTATTTTTTTTATATAAACAGGGATAAATGCAGGTAAAATCTCTTCTCCTGTTTCATAGGTTTGGGTATCTAATTTTCTTGGCCACATTCCTCTTGTATCTGCAAAGTAAATAGTGATAGATGAACGTAAGGCCCCTAAATTTGCCTTTGTTGCCGCTTCCCTTGCCTTATCAATCAATTGCACGAATTTAACTACGCTTATCGCGGCTAATACCCCTATTATTCCTACTACGATCATTAATTCAAGAAGAGTAAAACCTCTTCTTCCGTTTTTATTCATTAATTTCCTCATTATTTTTGAGGAAATGAAAGTCTACTTCACTTCCCCACTTCTTCACTTATCTACTAATAATACTTGACATCATAAATATTGGCAGATACATACAAATAACGATTGTTCCTACTACTACTCCTAAAACAACGATTAAAAGTGGTTCTATCAAAGAAGCTAAAGCAGAAACCGTCATATCGACTTCTCTATCGTAATAATCTGCCACCTTCATTAGCATATTATCTAAGGCACCGGTTTCTTCTCCTACCGAAACCATTTGAATAACCATTGGAGGGAAAACTCCGCATTCTCGTAGCGGGTCAGTAATTCGTTCTCCTTCTCGTATAGCGCTTCTGGCCCCCATCACGGCTAATTCTACTATTTTATTCCCAGAGGTTTTAGCGACTATTTCTAATGCCTCTAATATTGATACACCGCTTCTGACTAATGTACCCAATGTTCTGGCAAAACGAGATACAGATATTTTGCGGAAAAGAGCACCAAAAACAGGAAGTTTTAAGCATAGTCCATCAAAGGTTATTCTACCTTTTTCCGTTTTTGTCACAATGAGTCGAAGAATAATAAAAACTATTACTCCTAATAAAATAAGATAAGGCAAATATGTCCTTAGTATATCGGAAATATTAATTAAGATTTGTGTTGGTAGAGGAAGTTCTGCTCCGAAACTGTCAAAAACCCCTTTAAATGCAGGAATGACAAAGGTTAATAAGAAAATGACAATTCCTCCGGCCACGACACTGACTACTGCCGGATAAGCCATAGCTGCCCGTACCTTTCTTTGTAAAGCCTGAACTGCCTCTAAATAGGAAGAAATCCGCTCTAATACTTCATCCAGAACACCGCCTGATTCCCCTGATTTAACCATACTGGTATACAATTGATTAAATACATTCGGATGCTTACTCATAGCCATAGTAATCGATACCCCTTTTTCAATATCCTCTCTTATATTCATAATAATATTTTTAAAATTTTTATTTTCAACCTGGTCAATCAAAACATTTAGACATTGAACAATGGGAATACCTGCATTTATCAAGGTGGATAACTGACGGGAAAACAATACTAAATCCTTTAACCCTACTCTGTTGAGTATGGAAAAACTCATTTTATTCAATGATTCTATAAAAGGATTAAGTTTTTCTTCCTCGGCAGAAATAACCATGAGATGTTGTTGCTTAAGTCTTAATATTACCGAGCGTTGTGATTCAGCTTCAATAGTACCGGTTACTACCGTTCCATTTATGTTTCTTGCTTTATAAATATAATTTGGCATTTTCTAATTCACCTCAATTTATAAGTCTTATATGTCCTATAGGTCTTATATGTCCTATAAGACTTATAAGACTTATAAGACATATAAAACTTATAAATTCAATACCCAATCCTTGCCGTTCTCGATGTTCCTAATAATTGTTTCAAACTCTCAGGTTCTGGGGAATAATTCAACGCATCTTCATAAGTAATCATTCCTCGATTATACAAGTCAACTATGGACATATTCATGGTTGACATACCGTATTGTTTACCTGATTGCATCAGGGTATATGCCTGATGGATTTTTCCATCCCTGATTAAATTGCGTATGCCTGGTGTAGCAATTAGGACTTCACAACACATTACCCTTCCTTTTCCCATAGCGTGTGGGATAAGTACCTGAGAGAATATTCCCTGGATAGCAAACGAGAGTTGAGCTCGAACCTGTTGTTGTTGATGAGCCGGAAAGACATCGATGATTCTATTTACAGATTGAATAGCATCCGGGGTATGTAATGTAGCAAAAACTAAATGGCCTGTTTCGGCAATAGTTAATGCCGCAGAAATAGTTTCCAGATCACGCATCTCTCCTACTAAAATAACATCAGGGTCCTGTCTTAACATATATTTTAAGGCATTAGCAAAGGATTTTGTATCAGAACCTACTTCCCGCTGACAGACAAGAGAATTTTTGTGTCTATGCAGAAATTCAATCGGGTCTTCTACCGTAATAATATGTTCCTTTCGATTGGCATTTATATAATCAATAACAGCCGCAAGTGTGGTTGATTTGCCACTTCCGGTAGGTCCTGTAACCAATACTAATCCTGAAGGGACTTCAGCCAGGTCCTTAATTACCGGGGGAAGATTTAATGCTTCAAATGACGGTATTTCATTAGGAATACTTCTTAGTGCCGCACCTACTGTTCCTCGTTGCCGAAAGACATTCATTCGGATTCTACCTACATCCTTAACCCCAAAGGATAAATCCAATTCATTAAATTCTTCAAATCGCCTTTTATGGTCATCCGTTAAAACACTATAAATTAATTGTTGGCACATATCTGGAGTAAGTTTCTCACAATCTTCTACAGCACTTATAGAACCATCAATCCGAAGTTGCGGTGGCGCCCCTATAACTAAGTGAATATCCGAAGCCTCTCGTTCAACCATTAAATGGACTAAAGTTTCCATGCTATACATCGTTTTTCTCCTCGTAACTATTTACTTGAACAGGTAATCGGTAATAGATAATCAGTATACCTGTACCGGTCACCGATTACTGGTTACCGATTACTAATTTTTATCCTTAAGTAGTTCCATATTCAATACTTTCCTCAAAACTCAATCTTAACATCTCTTCTAAAGTAATTGTTCCCCGGATTACCTTTTTCAGGGCAGCCTCTTTTAATGTAATCATTCCCATTCTTTCCGCACAATCTTTAATCGTTTGAGAAGGTTCACGCATTAAAATAAGCTGGCGAATCTCATCATTCATAATTATTACTTCATAGACGCCAACTCTACCTTTGTAGCCAATATTATTACATTTATCACATCCTCGCCCTCGATATAAAGGAAATTCTTTATGTCCCTCAATTTTAATCCCAACACTTCGGAGTGTCTGGGTAGAGGCTTCATAAGATTCTTTGCAATTTGGACATATCTTTCTGACTAATCTTTGAGCAATAACCAGTAAAACACTAGATGAGATTAAGAATGGTTCGATGCCCATATTAAGTAATCGGGTTATCGAGCCAGCGGCATCATTGGTATGTAATGTAGAAAGGACTAAATGTCCTGTCAAGGCGGCATTGATAGCTACCTCAGCCGCCTCACGGTCTCTTATCTCTCCTACCATAATTACATCCGGGTCCTGCCTTAAAAAGGACCTGAGACCATCAATAAAATCCAATCCTATTTCCGGTTTTACCTGCACCTGATTTATGCCGGGTAATAGATATTCGATTGGGTCTTCAATCGTAAGTATGTTTTTATCCTCTGAATTTATGGTTCTTAAGGTAGCATAAAGTGTGGTAGATTTACCACATCCCGTGGGACCTGTAACTAAAATAATACCATGTGGTGCCTTGATGTATTTTTTATAAAGCGGTAATATCTTTGGTTCAAATCCCAGGTCATCTAAATCTACACACATATTGGAGATATCAAGGATTCTCAAAACAGCCTTTTCTCCAAAGGTAGTAGGGATAACCGAAACCCTGAAATCTATATCCCTTTTTTCATATCTAACCTTAAATCTACCGTCTTGTGGTAATCTGTGTTCGGCAATATCCATCCCGGACAGAATTTTTATTCTTGAGACAATAGAATTCTGAAATCGCTTGGGCGGAGAAGGAACTGTATATAAAACCCCATCGATTCTATTACGGAGTTTAAGGGCCTTTTCCCCCGGCTCTATATGTATATCCGATGCCCTTGACCTGATAGCATCAACTAAAATATAATTTACTAAATCAACGATAGAGGGTTCTGTGCCTCTTTTTATTAAATTGCTTAAATCCTCTTCCTGAATGATTACCTCTTCTTTAACTACCTCAACATCTGATTTAGCACCCATTTTCTTAACCAGATCATCCATGGAAATAAGTTTCCCATAATATTTTTCTATAGCATGTTTTATTTCTGATTCCGTGGCGATAACTGTCTTTATAAAAGTCCCTGTTCGGGAACTTAATTCATCTATGGCAATCACATTTAAAGGATCAACCATAGCCACAACTAAGGTATTATTATGTCGATTTATTGGTAAAACCAATTCCCGCCTTATAATATTTTCAGGAATGATATCTTTTATTGTTATATCGAGATTATTTAATTCTGCTGGTTTTACCCTTGGTATGCCTAATTCTTTGGAAAGAAAATCTGCAATCCCATCCTCAGTCATAATTCCTAATTCTACCAGGATACATGCCAGTCGTTCCCCTCTTTTCTTTTGAACCCCTAATGCCTCATTAAGCTGGCTATAATTAATAACGCCTCGCTCAACTAACATTTCTCCCAGTCTGAGTTTCCCTCTTTTGATAGAAACAACCTTTTCTTTTTGCTGACTATTTTCTTTCTCCAGTATTTTCATTTTCAACCTCTTTGAGAAACCACCCGTTGTTTGTGATTAAATGCAGAGAGTGGTTAAATTTTCGGTTTTAATTTTTTAAGTCTGGTGGCAGGCATTCTTTTAAGTCTTTGATTTTGTGGATCAACTTCAATTCCAACCGATTCAAGGGCAGTTACGCCCAAAATTGCTTCTGTGCCAGGCTCTGCAAAAATTATTGTTCCTCCCACTATTTCTCCCATAAACTCAATATCTGCCGTGGTAATATCCATTTTTACTTCCTTACCATCAGCAAGTTCATATGTCCGCTGTGCTTTGGGTTTAAGACCAATTGATTCAAGCTTATCTTTTGGCACAAGTGAATCTATTACTCCTGTATCTACCAAAAACAACCCTTCCCATGCTCTTTCTGGTTCTGCGGGATTTCTAATTGTTACTGTTATATGAGTAACACCCATTTGAAACTTCTTTTCTAATTTTTTGCTGAGTAATTAGTGCCTATCCGAAAAATCAACGGGCCTCAGCGCATGCCTCAACTTATTGAGAAAGACTGCCTCAAACAAGGTCGGACTTCCAACTTTTCGGATAGGCACTTAATAACATCTAATTATAATTATATACTATCAATATCGGAATGTCAATTAAAAAAATTAAATTTTATTTTAAATCCTCATTTTACCCTTCAACAATTAACAATTATCAATTGATAATTGTTAATTTCTTTTCATCCTTGCCTGGTATTTCATTATCTGCCTTTGCTTATCCAGATCATTCAATTTAGCCTTTAAATCCTCTAATTGGCTATTTAATTCTGATAGTATCCATGGCTCTTTACTTTGCAAAAAAATCAAATCATCAATTAATGCCTCCCAGTGTTCAGATAAACCTAATACCTTCTGAAGGATACGGGCATATTGTTGATAATCACCGGCATAGACAGCCCGATATATTTTTTTCTTTATAGATTTATATTGTTTTGCCCTGTTCCAGGTTTTAAACCTGTTCCAACGAATTCTAAGAAATAATGTAAGGGTAAGAATACCTGCTATGGCAGCTAAAAGGCTCAAAATGCGAATTTTTTTATTAGATGACAACTCATTGATTTTTTGAATAGCAGACGGTTGTTGGACAATATAATCCTCGAGCATTCCTTTTGCTTCTTCGATAGACAGGGCAAATCCTACCCCTTCTAAAGGATACCCGTTAAAGGTAAGCATCTTGGAATTAACTACTCCAATCACCTCTCCCTTTTCATCAAGTAGTGGTCCCCCACTATTCCCAAAATTAACCGGTAGACTTAACTGAAAAAGCCGTTTATGGTTAATACCTACTCGTTCAGTTGACCCGATTATACCACAGGAAACTGAATGTTTGAATGCCTTAGGTGGTATATTTACTTCTTTAGGTAATGGGTTTCCAATGATAATGATAGAATCACCTGCCCTAACTTTAGACGGGTTACCTATTTTTAGTAAAGGAAAAATTTCCTTAGAAATAATTTTCAACAAGCTAATATCAGCCTTTGAATCTATTTTAACTATTTTAGCCTGATATATTTTGCCGGATTTAAGTTCTACAGAAATAGTCTCTGCATCACTGATGATATGATAACAGGTGAGGATATAACCCTCTTTATTAATAATAAATCCGGAACCTATGCGATAATCATGAGTGACAATAATTCTACCTGGTTGATATGTCCGGGAGATTTTTTCACCTTTTATCATAACCACAGCAGGAATTACCTGACTAACGGTATCCGCTATAGAAGGAGTTAGATTTTGGCCATAAGCCAAATAGCCGTTCCAGAGTAAAATAACAATAAAAGTTATTAATTTACTTAACATCTTTTAACCTTTAGGTAAATTCAGATAATCGGTAATCAGATAACCATCGATTATTGCATTTTCCTTACCGATAACCTGATAACCGATTACCTTCCTATTCTACACCTTTATTCTTACCTTGTCAACAATATTTTTATTGACAACACTCAGGGTAATATAGTATACTAAAGTAAAAAAGGGGTTGAGTAATTAAAAATTATGAATTAAAAATTAAAAATTGAAGAAGGAGAAAACAATTCTCAATTTTTAATTCATAATTTTTAATTATACGAGAGGGATTGAAATCATGAAACAGGAGAGCCTGTGGACAAATACATTTTTTAAAAAAAGCACGAATGAAACATTTGAGGTTATCAAAAATACACCACTTTTTGAAGGACTTTCGAACCGTGAATTGAAGGAAATAGAGAAACTTGTTCACCAGAGGCAGTATACAAAAGGAGAAAACATATTTCAAGAGGAAGAGCCGGGAATGGGTATGTACATCATTAAATCTGGCAAGGTAAAAATTATAACGAAGGTTAATGGTAATGAGAGTGAATTAGCTCAACTTAGCGTAGGTGATTTATTTGGTGAATTGGCCTTATTGGATGAATTTCCACGGTCTGCGACCGCAGTAGCTGTAGAAAAAACAGAGGTAATAGCTATTTTTAGACCTGATTTCTTTGACCTGATGCAGAGGAATACCGGTCTTGGTTTAAAAATAGCCTTGAAATTAGCCCAAATGATTGGTATTAGATTACGAGTCGCCAATAATCGGCTTAAAGAGATGGAAGCTAAAGAAATAAGAAGTGAATAGGGAAGAGGTTAGAAGTTAGAGGGGTTCTCTTCCTTCTAACTTCTCCTTGCCCCTTGATACCTGAACACTTAGAGGAGATATACATGGAAACAAGTTTAAAGGTAGTATTTTTTGACATAGATGATACCCTTTATTCTACGACTGAATTTACTCGTTTGGCACGAATGAATGCGGTTAGGGCTATGATCGAGGCAGGTCTCAGGGTAGATGAATTCAGGGCATTTGAGGAATTGAATAAAGTTACTCAGGAGTTTGGCTCTAATTATGAGCGTCACTACGATGAACTTATTACTCGCTTGAATGTCCAATCAGAGGTTAGCAAATCTATCATCATTGCCGCCGGCGTAGTTGCCTATCATGATGCTAAGGTAAAAGAACTAAAACCCTTTCCAGATGTAGAATGGGCATTAAGTGTTTTATCCAAAAACAAGAAATTAAAACTTGGTATTATTTCTGACGGTATAACCCTTAAACAAATAGAAAAGATTATTCGTCTGGGATTATTGAAATATTTTAATAAATCAGCGATGTTTTTTACCGAAGAGATGGGTATTCGCAAACCCAACCCTTTACTTTTTACCCGAGCTTGTGAATATCTTCATATTGCTCCCAAAGAGGCAATGTATGTCGGTGACCATCCTAAACATGATATTGACGCGGCAAATGAGGCAGGAATTATTACCGTTTTCTATCAACGAGGTGGAAAATATGCCTTCGATGAGGGGAAAAGTGAACCTTCAGCCACTATTCGTGATATGATGCAATTGGTTTCTCTTCTAAAGGAAAGGTATAAAATTGTAATTTAGGTAATTCACTAAATATGAACACGAAATTTATGGCAATACCACTAATCACTGACCCATTACTGATATAATTACCTGATCACTCCTATCTTCCCTATCTTCTTCAATCCCTCTTCAGTGGTAATGATGTAGATGTAAATACCGCTATCAACCTTTTGTCCATATTTATCCTCGACATTCCACTGCCAGATGGCTTGTTGGTTTTCTACTTCACGGATTAAACTGCCTGATATGTCGTAAATCCTGATACGGCTGTTTAGCGGTAAGCCCTCAAAATGGATACATTCATCCCCGCGTGATGGCTTGAAGGGGTTAGGATAGACGACTAAAACGGATAAATCCTGCGGTGTGATTGCCCCAGATAACATAAATACACCCAGTCCATCTATCTTTGCCCGAACGATATTGCCTATCACATCCACCAGCGAATCTGAAATCTCTACCCAGCGGCTGTCTCTTAACTTGTAAACCCGCAGGGTATCTTCTTTGATTGAACCTAATGCCTGCTTACCGTAACTTATGTCTATGAAAGCAAAACTGCCGGTACCATAGCCTTGAATTAACGGGCTTTCTTGTTCATTGAACACATCAATTTTATAAATTGTTCCAGGCAACCGTTTAGTTGTCAGGCTCTGGTCGTGGTAAAAGCTGGCTATATTGATTTGTGTCTCGTGTGGTTCTTTGGTGATAACCGTGTAATAATCAGCCGGCAGAAAATAGGCACCCAACCTCAACTCAATCTCCTGCGGAATACCTATCTTCTCCTCCTTTGTATGGTCAATCAAAACAAAGAATGGATTGCTCGATTGTGTGGTTATGGGATGGTTGGCAGTGATTACTACCTCAGGCATCGATTTGGTAATTGTTACAGTAGCGGTTAAAATGCCATGCTGGAATTGAGCCGTGAGCTTGATTGAATCGGTAGTGTCTGTCAATGAAACGGTACCGTGGTAGTCCGCTGTATTGCCAAATCCGTCTAATGCCCAAATCGAAATCCCAAATGGCTTTCACACCAATTGGGTAGCAATCGTGCCAAATTCAAACCCGGCTACATCCCCAGGCAAAACCCGAAATGGATTGGATGTGCCGCTTTTACCCTGGCTGGTGATGAAGATAGTGGTAAAGGTTGCCTTTGTTATGGTGACACTACCTGCCCATACCCCACAGGTAAATTTAGCTGTTTTGGGTGAGATAGTCGCGGTCAAGTCGGTCAACTCACCCAACTCATTAAACTCCTCAACCCAATTATCGTATCGGTCAAGGGCAGTAATACTGAGGTTGAATTCCTGTCCTGCCTTTGGACTCGGCCAGACAGTTGCCACACTAAACCGTTCCAATGGTAACGACTTT
>SBAY01000010.1 GCA_005239945.1 Nitrospira sp. | reverse complement strand
TTGTAAATTTAGTTTGGCAATATCAAGTTGCAGTTGCTCATCAAAAAGTGGGGTTTTAAGTATTTGGCGGGCAGATTTTGAGAGTGGTTCTTCTGATTCTAATGTCATGTCCCATTGATTTTGGATTTTTTCTCCTATCATTTGATTTGTGCTAAGGTTAAGCCTCAGTTTACCACCAAAGGGGTGTGTCCTTGAGATAAAGGAGTTTATATTCATAGTAGGTTTTTCACTTCCCCTATCTCCCATCCAGAAAAATCCCTCAAATTCTTCTCCCCAGTATTTGCTCCAATCCAGCTCTAAATTAACCTCTGGGTAAAATTCTTCCTTATTAGCTCTATTTAAGCCAATTTCCTCTTTAGATAAAGATAGGTATTCTGATTTAAGTGCCATGTTATGCTCTAATGCAATTTCAACAAAGGAGCGTAAAGAAGAAGCACACAGCATATCTGCTTGCAAGACAAAAAATATGGAAGCTATGATGATATTTTTACTCACACTTTACCGCCACTGCAGGTTGAATATTAGTTGCTTTCATCGCTGGGTATAGGCTGCTTAATATCCCTACTAAAAATGGAATTACACTGCTTAATATGATGTTATAAACAGGGATAGAATATTCCCATGATAATATCTTTACTATTAAAAGATACGAAAGTACAACACCAAATACAAGACCAATGATTATCCCTATTGAATATATTGCCGCACCTTCAGTTAAAAACTGATAGAATATATCCTTTTTTCTTGCCCCAAAGGCACGACGAACACCAATTTCTGTCACCCGATTATGTACAGACATAAGCATTGTACTGCTAAGGATTATGATAGAAAGGAGTAACATAACTCCACCTGTTATTCCTAATAACTTATTTGAATCCTCTATCTGGTCATTTAATTCATTCACTAATTTCCCATAACTATGATAAAAGTCAAAAAACTTATCATTTCCATATTTCTTCCTAAGTACCCGATAAATATCGTTAATAGGTTCTTTTAGCCTTTCAGGAAAAGGTTCGTAGAATTCTTTGAATACCCGTTGCATCTCTTTGTCTATAAAAAGCTTTTCTTTATTTTCTTTTCGTTCGGGAGGAGTCTCTATTGTTAGAAAAACAAATGTCCTGGAAGGGATAGAAGAAGGTCCAGCTACCAAAACCGGCGTCTTGTCTGGAATAACTAATCCTCCTATAGATTTAAAAGGGAAATCTTCCTCTTTTACCTCTTTGAAAAAATCCTTCCATGTAGAAATAGGAATGTATATACCAAGATTCAGGTTTGTGGCATTACTTCTTCGACCCATCTTAGCAAGAATTTTAGGAGGAGGCATCTTAGGAGGAGACGGATTATTTAAATCTATTTCTACTGATACTAAATCACCTTGGATTTTTAAGGGTAATGCCGTAAATAGCGGCATCTTTTTCTCCAATATCCCTATTATCGTAAATTTTTCATCTGGATTCTTAGTAATAAGTTTCTTGCCTATTACTTTCCCTTTACCAAGAAGTTCATATGCTACGGCACCTAACACACAAACCTTTCTTTTATAACTTATATCCATATCATTTATAAATCTACCCTCTTTTATCTTTAAATTGAGCCCTTTTTTACTTTCAGGTGAAGTCCCATATATTTGAGGTGAATAACATACAGGCGTAGATTTTCCCCAACCACATCCCCTTTTTTCTATTCTTCCTTCCTCAATATCTATTACACTAAAAAAGCCTATTGACTTTACTTGAGGGCATCTATTCTTAATTAATTGGAAATCACTAAAAGACATCATTCCAGATAGAGCGTTATATCCTTTTTCTGTAAAAATTTCTGGTGAAAACCCTATTTGTTCTACATTCCCTTCTTCTTTAATAAGTTTGGTAATCTCTCTTTTTCCAGCCTCATTTATTCCAAAGAGCAACATTAAGGCACACACTACTATAGTTACTGAAAAAACAATCAACCCAATCCCTGTCTTATGTTTTATCTTTATCCAATCTATAAGTCTCTGTCGAGTAGACATCTTTTTAACCTCCTCGCTGATGGCTATTTATTTTATTCGCTACTTGCTGTAGAATAGCCATTTCCTGCCACAGTCATAGTGGATTTAATCACGAACCCCATCTTGAAGTTCGTATCTCTTCTAATGGTTATAAGAATACTGTCTGCTGCCAGATGAAAGGCATCGACCTTCGACCTGCCTGTGCGTTGTATGCAGGCAGGTCACTGCTAAGTACTAATAAACTTGCTCGTCACACCCATCTTCATCTCTTCTTCCTTATTTCTTTAAGGAGAGGAAGAAGTTTTTTGTTTTCCTTCCTCTCCTTAGAGTTAAGTCCTCAGGCTTTAATAGTTTATTCTTACCGTTATATCCCTGTCAGGGACCCATACCATTCCACCACTTGCTGCTCCACACCTATTACTTCCTGCTCCAATAACATATCTCGCTCTTCCGCTTACATTTCTTAATCCATAAGGTGTCATATAGTTTCCTTTCGTGTCCGTTCGGAAGGAATCGTATCTAAAGTTATCCCATTTTACTATACGGACACAACCTGCTATTCCATCTTCATTACTATGGGAATGGCGTCCTTTAACTGTTATATTTACTGCTTCTGCTTCATGTTGTGTCACCACTACCATAGTAAATGTAACAGCTATTATCCCTAATGCTACCATACTCAATTTCTTAATCATTTTTTCCTTACCTCCTCAAACAAAATTTGTCAGAATCATTAATTTACCACTCGGCACTTGTTTTTGTGCAGACTTAAGATAAATTTGACTCCGTTTGCAGAAAAATTAGTTTTTAGGAGGCAAGTTACATTGGATGAAACCGCCAGAGGAATAAGGTTGTCAAAAACCTAATAAGACGAAAAAAGC
>SBAY01000299.1 GCA_005239945.1 Nitrospira sp. | reverse complement strand
GTTCATAATTGAGATGAGGGGATAAAGGATTCAAGGAATCAAAAACTTCAGGTGATAAATCCTTAGTTTCACTTGACTCCTCTAAAAATTAAAAATTAAGGAAAGAGAAGAAAAGAATTTATGATTTTTAATTCATATATTTTCCCCTTTCTTAACTTTTAATTCATAATTTTTAATTTTTAACTTTTAACTTTTAATTCTACGAGGAGGTTGATAATAATGTTTAGGAAAATTTTAACACTAACTATTTTTTGTCTTTTGGTAAGTGAGTTTTGTTCTTTAAGGGTTTTGGCACAGGAAGAAGGAGTAGAAATTACTGTTTACAATCAGGATTTGGGGTTAGTTAAGGATAAGAGATTCATAGAATTCAAGAAAGGTGAAAATATCATAAAATGGATAGATATTGCCTCATTAATAGACCCTACATCCGTAAAGTTTAAAGCCTTAAAACATGAAAATGAGGTTAGGGTTCAGGAACAAAATTACGAATATGACTTAGTCAATACCTCAAAATTGTTAGAAAAATATATAGATAAGGCAATTGGGGTAATTACGAAAGATAATCAGGCTTACGATGGCTCTTTGTTAAGTTTTGATGAAGAACAACTTATTCTGACTAAGGATAAGACAAAAGGACCTGTGGTGATGGTTTCACGCGAAAATGTCAGGGATATAAAATTCCCTGAATTGCCTGAAGGACTAATCACCAAACCTACCCTTCTCTGGAATATAATCTCTGATGTCAGCGATAAAGACTTGTGCGAATTGACCTACCTGACTAAGGGAATAAACTGGCATGCAGATTATGTAGTAGTTGTGGATGTTCAAGATGTAAATTTAGACCTTGTGGGTTGGGTAACAATCGATAACCAAAGCGGTGCAATTTATAAAAATGCCAGATTAAAACTTGTTGCCGGGGATATTCATTTATTAAAACCCAAAGAGGATGTGGTCAGGATGGAAAGATATGCAATGTCTATGAAAGGTGCACCTCAGGAATTTAAGGAAGAGGGTTTATTTGAATATCATCTGTATACACTTACCAGACCTACCACCTTGAAGGATAAACAAACTAAACAAATCAACCTTTTAAGCAATAATAATATTCCTTGTCAGAAAACTTTTACTTACAATGGAGCGTACTATGGTAAAAAGGTGAAAGTGAGTTTGGAGTTCGTCAATTCTGAAAAAAACGGACTGGGCATTCCCTTACCTAAAGGTAAGGTCAGGGTTTATAAGGTTGACAAAGAAAATGCCTTACAGTTCATTGGTGAAAATGAAATTGACCATACCCCAAAGGATGAAGAAATCAAGCTCTATTTAGGGGATGCATTTGATGTCATTGGTGAAAGGAAGTTGGTTAATCGCCAGAAAATAACACAACAAATTCGTGAAGATACCTATGAGATAGAAATAAGAAACCATAAAGAGGAGGACATTGAGGTTTTAGTGGTAGAACCTCAGCAAGGTGATTGGAAGATAATTAATACGACCCATGATTACAAAAAGAAAGACGCCAATACATTAGAATTTAAGATTAGGGTTAAAAAAGGGACAAAGGAGGTAATAAGGTATACAGTTAGATGCGAGTGGTAAATGGAAAACAGGAAATAGGAAGTGAAAGGTGGCAAGAAAAGAAATTGCTGGTTTATATAGATGGTGAGTTTATTCCGGATGTAAATTGTTCAAACATAGAAGAACAATACGGTTTATTTGAGAGTTTAATCGCTGACGATGGCAAAATATTCAATCTAACCGAACATTTAGATAGATTATATGATGGGGCTAAATTCCTTAACCTGAAGATACCATTAGAAAAAGATGAATTGTCCGGGGTAATATATAAAACTGTTGAGAAAAATGAAGTATCACCGGCTTATGTAAGGGTGGGGATAACATCCCCGGGGATTTTTCCAGTTACCCATCAATCCATTAGCCTCCAGATAATTGTTAAACCCCTACCTCAATATCCAGAAGAAATCTACACCTCTGGGGTTTCAATAATAACCGTTCCGACAAGAAGACACCATTTCGAATCCACCAATCCCCTTATAAAATCCTCATGTTTTGAGGCTAACATCTTAGCCAGAATAGAAGGAAGTGCCTATTTTGAAGCGATGATGCTCAATGAAACCGGCTATGTAACCGAGGGGACGATAAGTAATATATTTGTCTATAAAAACGGGGTATTGATTACCCCTCCTGCTTATTTAGGTTTATTGAAAGGTATAACCAGGGAATTGGTAATAAAACGGGCAAAAGATGTGCAAATCGAAGTAAAGGAAGAGGTTATCGGTCGTTATGAGTTATATTGTTGTGAAGAGGCGTTTTTAACCTTTACCTCGGCACAAATGGTGCCTGTAACTAAAATAGATGGACGAACCATAGGTAGTGGACAACCCGGCGTTATTACTCAAAAACTCCTGTCTTTACTATTCAGACATTAGGCTTTAGTCTTAAATAAAGGGAAGGCGTAACCGTTCAGGTTGTTTAGGCTATAGGCTGTAGACTGTTAGCTATTGAGTATTGATGATCCAAAATCTTCTCGTTTTCCATGTTTTTGAGTCGTAATCAAAACCGTGGTTATCAAATCCCTGAGTTTCATATCATCTCACATACCTCCGCCCTACAGCCTAAATGCCTACAGTCTATCTACCTAAACGGTTACGGAAGGTTTTAGTCTCTATCACGAATTTTAGAAACCAGGTTTTCAAGCGGGATAAATTCCTTCTTTTTTGTTCTCCGCTCGCAAACTTCAATCAAACCCTCTGATTTTGTCTTTGCACCAATGATTATTTGGATGGGGATACCGATTAAATCCGCATCGGTAAATTTCCTGCCTGGTCGTTCATCTCTGTCATCCAACAGTACCTCTATTTTTTCCTTGAGAAGTAATTCGTATATTTCTTCCGATAGGGCTCTTTGTTCCGAGTCAGTAACATTAATCGGTAGTATCAGCACCTCATAAGGGGCAATGTTTGTCTGCCAGATAATTCCTCGCTCATCGTGATTTTGTTCGATATAAGTCGGAATTATTCTGCTGACACCAATTCCATAACAACCCATAATAAGGGTTTTTTCCTGCCCGTTTTCATCAAGGAAGGTGGCACCCATCGCCGCAGAATATTTAGTGCCCAATTTAAATGTATGGCCTAATTCGATTCCAGAGCTTATGGTTAGATAACCTTCCGAACATTGAGGACAGGGGTCATTGTCCTGGGCAACCTTGATATCCGCAAATCGAGCAACCTTAAAATCACGCTCAAAATTGGCATTTAGGTAATGGGCATCTTTTTTATTTCCCCCAACAATAAAATTTACCTTTGTTTGAATGGAGCTATCGGCAATTAAATATATCCCTTCTACCCCAATTGGTCCTGCAAATCCAACCGGTGCCTTGGTTACTTGCTCAATCGTCTCCGGATTGGCTAATATCAATTCTCTACAGCCGAAGACATTCCTTAATTTATTCTCATTAACCTCCTCATCCCCACTTACAAGCACCCCTACAATCAGGCCATCTGCCTTATAAATCAATGTTTTAACTAATCTTGAAGGGCTAACTTTTAAAAAATTACTCACTTCTTCAACCGTTTTCATCCCCGGCGTATCCACTAAGGTTAGTTCTTCTAACTTCTGCATTTCGCCTTCCGCATTTTGTCTTAACCCACATTCTGCCTTTTCAAGATTAGCCGCATAGGCACATTTATTACAGGTAACCATTTTATCCTCACCTGCAGGTGCAGAAGCCATAAATTCATGGGAGAAGGCACCCCCAATAAGTCCGGTTTCGGCCTCAACTATCTTGAATTTCAGTCCACAGCGCGTAAATATTTTGGCATAGGCATCATAGAACTTCTGATATGTTTCCTCTACATCCTTATCATCCGAATGAAAGGAATAGGCATCCTTCATTAAAAATTCCCTGCCTCGTATCATCCCAAATCTTGGCCTGGGTTCATCACGAAATTTAGTTTGAATTTGATAGAGGGAAAGTGGCAATTGACGGTATGATTTTACCTCCCTTCTGACCAGATCCGTAATTATCTCCTCATGCGTAGGGCCAAGTCCAAATGGGCTTTTCTTACGGTCAAGCAATTTGAACATATCTTCTCCATAAGCTTTCCATCTACCGGTTTCCTCCCAAAGAGAGGCCGGCTGTAAGGCCGGTAAAAGCACCTCCTGGCAACCTATATTATTCATTTCCTCACGAACAATGTTGATTATCTTGTTTAATACCCGGAGCCCCAATGGCAGATAGGAATAAATCCCAGCGGCTAATTTTCTGACCAATCCAGCCCGTAACATCAACTTATGACTGATAATCTCTGCATCTTGTGGATCTTGAAATAGCGTATTAAGAAATAACTTTGTCATTCGCATTATCTTCATTCCTCCTTCAATTCAAACATTAGACCATAGACTAAAGACTAAAGACTTAAGTCGTAAGCGGTTAGCCGGAAGCTTAAGCTTTCAGTTTTTGGATGAGACAGGTGTTCATACATTATCTTTTTCTCAATCTGAAAGCTTCCGGCTGAACGCTGGATGTTTACGACTTAAGTCTGATGTCTAAAGTCTGAAGTCTAATGTCTGAATTAAAGTCATTCCTCCATTATCTTTAATGCCTATATTTTATCATTTAATTTATTAATAGTCAATAAATTTTTGTTGGCCCAGAAATTCCCCAACTTTTAGCAATGATTTAAAGAAGTGGATTTTTTGAGGGGGGAAAACCTTTTGAAAGTGGTTTAAAACCACACAGGTTTTCCCCCTCAAACTCCCCTTCCCCAAAACTTTTTAATCACAAGT
>SBAY01000075.1 GCA_005239945.1 Nitrospira sp. | reverse complement strand
GAGGGGGAAAACCTGTGTGGTTTTAAACCACTTTCAAAAGGTTTTCCCCCTCAAAAAATTCACTTCTTTAAATTATTGCTAAAAGTTGGGGAATTTCTGCACCTTATAAAATTTAATTGACATATTATTAAATCTTTAGTATAATTCTTGCAGGAGATAATGAACGATGGAAGAAAACGAAATCTATCTTTCGGTTATCAGCCCGATACATAATGAAGAGGCACATGTAGTAGAATTGTACTTTCGGCTATCAAAGGCATTAGCTCAATTAGACAAACCTTATGAAATTATCTTTGTTGATGATGGAAGTACAGATAGGACTTATGCCTTAATTAAAGACCTGAAACTTCGGGATGAAAAAATAAAGATTATCCGATTTATTCGTAATTTTGGTCAACCATTAGCGGTAACTGCCGGGTTTAACCAGGCAAAAGGAAAGGTAATAGTTAGTATCGAAGGTAGTCTGAAAAGCCCGCCTGAGGAAATTCCTCATCTGTTAGCCGAATTAGATAAAGGCTATGATGTCGTCATTGGCTCAACAAGTATACATCATGTAAGTCTTATTTATCGACCTCTAATTCGTCTAATCAACTGGTTTGTCTCTAAACTCACCGGCATAACTATTCAGGATTATGATTGCTTACTTATGGCCTATAAAAGAGGGGCAGTAAAGATGATTCTCCAATGTCGGGAAAGAAGTCCATTCATCAGGGCATTAGTCAGTTGGCTTGGACTTAAAACAAGTGAAATTATCATTGATATGAATAAAACCCATAGCTCCACAAAAACGGTTTTTGATCTGTTAAAAACAGACTTCGAGCTCATTACAAGTTTCTCAGTCCTGCCCATTCGTTTTTTAAGCTCTATCGGTATATTTATGGGGTCATTAGCTGTTATACTGGGCATCCTCTGGTTAATTCAATCCTACATTTTAGGAATAAGCAATATGGTCATGCTCGCCTTTTTATCTATCACTTTTGGAATCCAGTTATATGGACTGGCTTTCTTGAGCAAATATGTAGCAAAAATCTATCTCCAGATTCAAGGACGACCCTATTATATAATTGATGAGGTGATTGAGTAAGGTGTCAGAAGACCAAAGACCAAAGACCAAAAACAGAAAGCAGGTTTTCTGACTTTTGTCTTCTGGTCTCGGTCTTCAGTCTTAGGTCTTCTGATACCTGAACACTTACCACAGGAGGTTATTAAATTAAGATGCCGGCAATTGAGGTAAAAGAACTTTCATTTGCATATCAGAATATGCATTACTCTGCCCTAAACAGAATGAATCTTGATGTTCATAATGGAGAGTTGGTTGTTCTTATGGGCAAAAGTGGAGCGGGTAAATCTACCCTTTGTCGGACATTGAATGCCCTGATACCAAAATTTTATAAAGGCAGACTTTATGGTTCAGTGGAGGTTTTCAACGAACTTACCTTTGAAAAAGAGGTCTTTGAACTGGCAAAAGATATAGGGATGGTTTTCCAGGACTTTGAATCTCAACTGTTCTCAACTAATATCGAATTGGAATGTGCCTTTGGTCCGGAGAACTTCGGTATCGCCAGGGATGAAATAACCAATAGAATAAAGGAGTCATTATTTAAGGTAGGATTGCTTGGGTTTGAAAAGAGAAACCCGACAACACTATCTGGTGGTGAAAAGCAACGCCTGGCTATTGCCTCTACCTTAGCCATGAAGCCTAAAATATTGGTTATGGATGAGCCGACCACTGATTTAGACCCACTTGGAAAATCAGAGATTTTTGCTATCTGTGCCCTTTTAAAGGAAGAGGGAGTAACCTTAGTTTTAGTCGAGCATGAGATTGAGGTTGCCGGCTATGCGGATAAAATTATCCTCATGGACCAGGGAGAGATAGTTTTGAAAGGAAAACCGGATGAGGTTCTACGCAAGATAAAACTTTTGGAAAGGTGTGGTATTAGACCACCTCAAATCCCAAGATTATTTCAAGAACTCAAATTTAAAAAGAAACTACCCTTAACCTATCAGGAGGCTTTTCAGATATTTATTCAGGAAGATTGGCAAATCCCGGAAGGAAGATACAATATCCTCAAATGGCAGGATGCTAAACGGATGGAAAAGTACCAGCATCCGGTGATTGAGATTGCGGATTTAGAATACTCCTATCCTGATGGAAATAAGATTTTAAACGGAATAGATTTGACCATCAGACAGGGAGAGTTTGTGGCTATTTTAGGGCAAAATGGTTCTGGAAAAACCACACTTATCAAACATTTCAATGGCCTTCTTAAACCTATGAAAGGTAATGTTCTTATTTCCGGGATAAACACCCGACGAAGAAAGGTGTCGGAGCTGGCAAAAGAGGTAGGATTTGTCTTCCAGAATCCTGATTGTCAGATATTTGCCGAGACCGTTTTTGATGAGGTGGCCTTTGGCCTTCGTAACCTTAGTGTAGCAGAAAACGAGGTTTCCAAACAAGTATATGCCGCCTTAGGTGCTGTCCAATTAAGTATCTATGGAAATGAGGACCCGTTTTCCCTGACCAAAGGTGAAAAGCAAAAATTGGCTATTGCCTCAGTCCTTGCCTGTAGTCCAAAGATTTTGATCTTAGATGAACCAACCACAGGATTAGATTACCATGAAATCCAAAGTATTATGAATCTTTTGGTAGAATTGAATAATCGGGGACATACCATTATTATTGTCACGCATTCGATGTGGACTGCGGCAGAATATGCTCATCGGATTCTTGTCCTGGATAAAGGGAAAATCATACTTGACGATACACCGAGAATGGTTTTGAAGGAGGAAGAAACCCTGAAAAAATCCCACCTGTTAGTTCCCGAAATAGTCTGCTTAAGTAATATGTTAGGCAATATGACCTTGCTGTCTGTGGAGGAATTTAAATTTTGTTTGTTGGAATAGCGCTAAGCAAAATTCCGGCAAGGTCTCGTCTCGTGCCCCCATAACTAGTATTCCATCCCCTGGTTGAATTATTTTAACCACTGCATTAATTATTTCCTCTCGTTCCCTAAAATAATATGCTTGAATCCCTTGTTTTTGAAGCGGGATAATAATATCTTGGGAGGAAATATCCTTAGCCACCGTGCCTCCGACATAGTAAATCTCCGGCATAAACAAAATGTCCTGCTTCCTTAATTCCTCCTTGAATACCTGAATAAACCCATCTTTTAATAACCGCGTAGGACCAAAACCATGTGGCTGAAAGATAGCCATAAGTCGTGGGAATTGTTTTTTAAGTGTAGCCAGTGTAGCCCTAATTTTATCCGGGTTATGGGCATAGTCGTCTATGACCTTAATTCCATTTTCCTCGCCAATTAGTTGTAATCGCCTTTTTATCCCTTTAAATTTGCTTAACACAGCGGGGATACAGTCTATTTTAATGCCTGAAGCGGTAGCTACGGCAATAGCCGCCAGGGCATTATAAACATTATGAATACCAGGAAGCGGCAGGTAAAATGCACTGCCTTCTATAACAAAATGTGCTCCTTCGGGTAATAACTTTAATTCCTTCGGGAAAATGTCCGCCTTTTTTTCAATCCCAAAGGTAATCGCTTGATGTCCCTTTAAATTTGCACACCGGGGGCAATCCGCATTCAAAACAAGGGTTTCCCTGACATTTCCTGCAAATTTATTAAATATCACCTCAAGCTCAACTAAGGGTTTATGGTCTAAGTGGATATTGGTAATTACGCCGATAGCCGGGTTATAGCAAAGACAAGAACCATCGCTTTCATCTGCCTCAATGACCATCAGACCAAGACTACCATTGACCGCATTTCCTGTCCAATTTCCATCACAAAAGTTAAGCATTACACCACCGTTAATAATAGTGGGATTCAATCCCAACTGATGCAGGATAAAGCCAGTCAACGCCGTAGTTGTTGTTTTTCCACTTGTCCCGGTAATGGCAATGCCTGTCTTAGTGGTATTAAAAATTTCGGCTAACAATTCTGCCCGTTTGCTAATGGGTATATTTAATGCCTTTGCCTTTTTAATATCCGGGTTATCTTCTTCGATAGCGGTTGAGACCACTATTACCAGGCGTGTTACTCCTGTCAGAGATGTTATTGATTTTCGATTTTCGATTTTTGATTTTTGATTTGGGGCTGGTCCTATGAGAGATAATACCCCTTTATCAACCCCTCCTTCAACCCCAGAGCCATCTTGCTTGAATATAGAAATACCCAGTGCGGTAAGTTTATTAAAGAATGCAGTATTAACACCGTGGTCATAATATCTATCCGAGCCTGAGACTTTCGCCCCGCGGGCTACAAGTATTTGTGCCAGAGCACTCATCCCTGACCCGCCAATGCCTACAAAATGGTATTTTGCCTTGTTCATTTCCCCACATCCAAATTCACCTGTGTTTCTACTCAAAGAAGTATTCTAAGGGGAGAGAAACCCTTTTTTGAAAAAAGTGTTTCTCTCCCCTTAACCCCCTCTCTTCCCCAAAACTTTTTAACCACAACTAATCTTTGGGATGTAATACATCCCAAAGATTAGTTGTGGTTAAAAAGTTTTGGAAAAGGGGAGTTTGAGGGG
>SBAY01000301.1 GCA_005239945.1 Nitrospira sp. | reverse complement strand
TAAAGACATACCTTGGTGTGGTTAAAGCGATAAACCTCCTTTTCCAACCGTTAGGTTGGGATTTGGTTGCGGCTCTGCTGCGCTGTGAAATCTGTGGATAAAATGAGAATTGTGGCTATGTGGCAAAAATGAGTTGACAATGTCAGTTTTTTGTGGTAAAGTTAAATACGGCCATGGAGATAATTACTAAAATTAAGCAGATGCAGGCTAAAAGTGATAAATTAAGAAAGCAGGGTAAAAGAATAGGTTTTGTGCCAACGATGGGTGCGCTTCACAAAGGGCATTTGTCTTTAATCCGCCAGGCAAGTTCAGAAAACGATGTGGTGATAGTCAGTATCTTTGTCAACCCTATCCAATTTGTGTCAGGGGAAGACTATCACACCTATCCCAGGGATTTTCAGCGAGATGAGAAATTGGCTAAAAAGGCTGGGGTGAATATCATCTTTTATCCAGTGGTTGAAGAAATGTATCCTCAGGAATTACTTACTTTTGTTAATGTTGGACGATTGAACGAGGGTTTGTGTGGTAAATTTAGACCAGGCCATTTTCAGGGCGTAGCCACGGTTGTGGCCAAATTATTCAATATCGTTAAACCACATCGGACTTATTTCGGGCAAAAGGATTATCAGCAAGCAATGATTATCAAACGCATGATTGAGGATTTGAATTTTGACCTTGAGTTGGTGATAATGCCAATTGTGCGGGATAAAAATGGGTTGGCATTAAGCTCCCGAAACACATATTTATCTAAGAAAGAAACAAAAGCCGCCCTGGTGCTGTCTAAATCCTTGCAAGTGGCAAAAGAATTATTAGATTCAGGTGAGCGACGCTCGGAAAAGATTATTTCCCGAATGAATGATTTGATTCAGGCAGAAAGATTGGCAGAGGTGCAATACCTCGAAATAGTCGCTTGCCAAACCTTAGAGCCGGTGGAAATAGTAGAAAAAGAAGTTCTGATTGCCTTAGCAGTTATCATAGGTAAGACAAGATTGATTGATAATATGTTATGGGAGTGAGCTGTAATTCAGACAGCAGACCATAGACATCAGACATTAGACTTAAGAGAGAAAAATGGGCAGAGATTATACAAAAGATTATAGACATTAGACCATAGAAAAATCTGATGTCTAAAGTCTAAAGTCCAGTGTCTGAATCACAGAGGAGTGAGGTAAATAATGGGGAAAAATATTGTTCTTATCATTCGAGATGGATGGGGAATAAATCCGCGTCCAGAATATAATGCAGTCGCCAATGCAAAGACCCCCAATATGGATTTATTTCTAAAAAAATATCCTCAGACGGTCTTAGAGGCGGCTGGTGAATCGGTTGGATTACCTGCTGGTTACCAGGGTTCTTCAGAGGTAGGACACCTTAATATCGGTGCAGGCAGGATTGTCGAGCAGGAATTAAAACGAATCAATGAGGCTATAAAAGATGGGAGTTTCTTCAAAAACATTAATTTCCAAAAAGCTATCGTGAATTGCAAAAACAATAAGTCTTGCCTTCATTTAATGGGACTTGTCCAGGACGAAGGGGTTCATGCCCACCAGGAACATCTATTTGCCATAATGAAATATGCTCAGCAAGAAAATATAAAGAATTTATACATCCATTTCTTTGCCGATGGACGAGATACGCCACCCAAAAGTGCATTGGGATTCTTGAGAACATTAAATGAGAAGATAAACGAGTATAAAATAGGTGAGATTGCCACGGTAATGGGTAGATATTATGCCATGGATAGAGGGGCAAACTGGAATTTGACTACAACGGCGTATGAATCACTAACCAGGGCAACGGGAACAAGATTATCTACCGCCGAGGAGGCAATTCAAACCGCTTATGCACAGGGATTGACGGATGAGTATATCACCCCTACAATCATAGGTGATTTTGAGGGTATAAAAGACGGTGACTCGGTTATTCATTTCAATTATCGCCAGGATAGGGCTATTCAACTTACCAGGGCTTTTGTTGATAAGGACTATCCAGGACAAAGAGAAAGAAAACTTGCTCTAACCTATTGCGGTCTGACAAGATATTACGATACATTTCCTGATTATATCCTGGAGCCAATGGATGAATCTAAGGGAATGAGTAATCTCTTAGGTGAGGTGCTAAGTAATCATGGGTTAACCCAACTCAGAATCTCCGAAACCCAGAAATTCAGGCATGTAACCTCATTTTTTAATGGGAAACTAATTGAACCATATAAATTTGAAGAGCGAATCGAGATTAAGAGTATGTATGACCCGAAAACATTTGCCCAACATCCGGAAATGAATGCCTATGATGTTACTGAGCGGGTTATAAAAGAAATAAACTCGGGTAGGTTTGATTTCATTGTTTTAAACCTGGCTAATTGTGATATGGTCGGGCATACAGGTGATTATCAGGTGGCCATAAAAGCCGTAGAGGTAGTGGACGAATGTGTCGGCAGGGTAGTTGAAACGGTATTAGCCCAGCAGGGCATAGCTTTAGTCACCTCTGACCATGGAAATGCAGAGGAGATGCTCGATTATAAAACAGGCCTTCTGAAAACCGCTCACACGACAAACCCAGTAGAATTTATTTATATTGCCGATAATTACCAGGAGATAAAACTTAAAGACAAAGGGATATTATCAGACATAGCCCCAACAATACTGTATTTATTGGGGATAGAAAAACCAGAAGAGATGAGCAGTGAAAATTTAATACTGAATCCTTATGGCTAAAAAAATTCTTGCATTATTAAACCATTTATGATATAATTAAAATCCATGTAAAAAAGACTTTTACAAGATTAAAAATCTATCCAAAAAGTTGAAAGTCTGAACTTGTTCGGGCAAACTTGTTTGGCTGCATTTTTCCTCAACAAGTTGAGGCATCCCTTGGTTTTTCGGATAGGCACTAAGAGGAATTAAGGAGGTTTTAAAAATTATGGGTGTGATGATTTTGACAGTATTACACTATGTATTATGCTTTATCTTAATAGTCATCGTGCTTTTGCAGGCAGGTAAAGGAGGGGGATTGGCCGCCGCCTTTGGAGGTGGCTCAAGTGAAACGATCTTTGGGGCAAGAAGGGGTAATATCTTGACTAAAATTACGGCTGTTGGGGTAAGCCTGTTTATGGTTACCTCACTACTCTTAGTCATTATTTTACCTAAGCAAACCTCTATTGTGCAGAAAAAGGGGCTTATTACTGAAGATAAAATGCGGGATGTAAAAACACCGCAAATTCCTGGATTGCCAATGGGTGGGCCTTCACCCGCTCAACAAACTCCAGGAGCACCACCAGCCACTCCACCAACACCTGAGGCACCGACACCACCAGTACCGGTAACACCTGAGGCTCAACCACCGGCTCCACCAGCTCCTGCAGTTCCACCGGCGCCAGCACAACAGCAAACACCTCAGGCACCTTCGAATCTAGATAAGTAACAGGAGGAAAATGTGATGAAAAAGAGGTTATTGGTTTTGCTCATTTTGCCATGCATATTAGGGTTAGCTGAGACGGGATTTTCGGCAACTACCAAGCAAGCAGGCTTGCCTGGTATCTGCTTAAAGATTGGTATGCAGGATGAGCCTAAACAACTAAACCCTTTCAAGGCATCGGATGTCTGGAGCTGGAATGTTATTGGGTTTCTCTACAACAGCCTCTACGCTCACAACCCACAGACATTTGAAATTATCCCCTGGTTAGCTGAGGGTAAGCCTGAATACAACCATAAAAATAATACCTGTATTGTTCACCTTAAAAAGGATATAAAATGGGAAGATGGCCAACCCTTTAGTGCAGATGATGTTGCCTTTTCAGCCAATGTCTTCATGGAATTTAAGGTCCCACGATATTACTCTGACTGGGATTTTATCACTAAGGTAGAGGCAGTGGATAAATACACGGTTAAATTCTGGTTAAAAGAGCCTTATGCCATATTCTTTACCAGAACATTGATGTCGTTGATAGTGCCAGAGCATATCTGGAAACCAATTATTAACCAGGCAAAAACGACAAAGGACCCATTAAATAGTTTATTAACCTATGAAATATCAAAACCTGTTGGTATGGGACCATTCAAATTTGAAGAATGGAAAAAAGGTTCTTATGTCCGATTGGTTAAAAATCCACTTTATTTTGCTACAGGAATGACTATCAAGGGTAAAAAGGTAGGACCTTATTTTAACGAAATCCTCTTTAAGATTTATGGGACAACCGATGCGGCTATATTAGCCCTTAAAAAAGGTGATATCGATTATATCTGGTGGCCTATACAACCTGGATTTATTCAGGAATTAAGCCGTGATAAAAATATTACCCTGACCAATAGCCCTGAAAATGGGTTAAAATATTTAGCCTTTAATCTTCGTCGAGAACCTTTCAAGGATATTAATTTTCGCCAGGCAGTTGCCTATTTGATTGATAAAGAGTATATTCAAAAACGGGTATTACAAAATTATGGCCTACCCAATGATAGTATCGTTCCCCCTGGGAATAAATTCTGGTTCAACCCCAATACACCCAAATATGGTAGGAATTTAAGTCAGGCGGGGCGCGTCAAAAAGGCAGTAGAAATATTAAAGAAGGCCGGTTATTCCTGGGAAAAAGAACCAAAAATCGATGCGAAAGGTAAAATCACAAAAGGTGAGGGGTTGAAAATGAAGGATGGGAAACCTATAAAACCTTTTAAAATCCTCACCCCGCCTGCAGATTATGACCCCTTACGGGCAATGTGTGGTGTGCTCATTCAGGAATGGTTACAGCAGGTTGGTATCCCGGCTATGGCCAATCCCACCTCATTTGGTGATATAATCAATAAGGTTATGGTCGAGTGGGATTTTGATATGTTCATTCTTGGATATAGGCTTTCCCTTGACCCGGACTTTATTCGTAACTTCTTCCATTCAAAGGAAATAGTCAAAGATGGGTCTAATCCAATGGCTTACATTAATCCCGAATTTGACAGATTAGCCGATGCCTCAGCCAGGGAAATGGTGGAAGAAAAAAGAAGGGAACTTGTTCTCGAATTACAGGAGTTTATCATCAAAGAAGCTCCCTGGGTGCCACTTTATACCCTTTCACAAATAGAAGCTTATCGCCATGATAGATTTACCGGCTGGGTAAATCAATTAGATGGTATTGGTAACGGCTGGTCTTTTATGTTTATTAAGCCGGTAAGATAATAGGTAACAGGTAACAGGTAGGAAGAAAAAGAGAAATTAGGAGAAAAGAGTTTCTCCCCTCTCCTTCCTACCTGATACCTGATACCTAAAATAGGGGGAGTAGTGAAAAAGGTCGCTATTTTAGGTTCTACCGGGTCCATTGGCGTGAATGCCTTATGGGTAATTTCGAAGTTTCGACAACATTTTGAGGTGGTTAGTTTAGCCGCTGATAAAAATGTGGATTTGTTAGAGAAGCAAGTCCGCGAATTCAATCCAAAAATAGTTTGCTTAGCCGATGAGGAAAAGGCAGGAGTTTTAGCTGAGCGGTTAAAGGGTTGTTATTCAGGTGAGGTAGTTGCAGGGCAAGCAGGGTTGATTAAGGTTGTTTGCCATGCTGATGTAGATTTAGTCATTTGTGCAATGGTCGGGTCAGCGGGATTAATGCCATTGCTTGAGGCGATTAAGGCTAAAAAGCAAATTGGGCTGGCGAATAAAGAGGCATTGGTTATGGCGGGCAGGATAGTTATGGAACTGGCCCGTCAAAATGGGGTTAGAATCTTACCCCTGGATAGCGAACATAATGCCATATTCCAATGTTTAGAAGGCAAAGCCCATAACTCTGTCAAAAGAATTATCCTCACCGCGTCGGGTGGGCCTTTTCGACAAAGAATGGATTTAGAAACCATTACCATGGAGGAAACCCTTAAACATCCTATCTGGCAGATGGGTAAAAAAATCACGATTGACTCTGCAACCTTGATGAATAAAGGGCTTGAGGTCATAGAGGCACATTATCTATTTGATGTTCCTGTGGCAAATATTTCGGTAGTTATTCATCCGCAGTCAATAATTCATTCAATGGTAGAGTTTGTGGACGGCTCGATTTTAGCCCAGATGTCGGTTACGGATATGCGGATTCCAATTGCCTATGCCCTGTCTTATCCAGAAAGATTAAAAGATGTATTAGCCAGTTTGAATTTAACTCAAATTGGGACATTTTCCTTTGAGGAGCCGAATTTAGATAGATTCCCATGTTTAGCCTATGGTTATGAGGCAGTAACAAAAGGAGGAACTGGACCTGCGGTGCTCAATGCCGCTAACGAAATAGCCGTGCAACAATTTCTGAATAAAGAGATAAAATTCACTGATATTCCCAAGATTATTAAAAAGGTGATGGGGACACACAAAATAATTGAAAACCCGACATTGGATGAAATTCTAAAGGCAGATACATGGGCAAGAGAGAAGGCAAGAAATATAATTATCAATTAACAATTATCAATTAATAATTAATAATTGATTACTAACAAGGAGGTTTAATTCAATGGAGGATTTGAGAAAAATTGCAGATAGCATCGATGACCCATATTTACACAAGATTGCTATTCGAGAAGTAACTCTTATCCAAGATGGAATGACCAAGTGGCTGTGCAGAGCTAAAGATATGGCTGATAAAGGTTGGTGTTATGTAGATGATAAACGGGAATTGTATAATCTTCTTCTCAAGGAATCAGAGGAGGTGCAAAAGGAATTAGTTTGTGTGGATTTTTGGGTTGAGCGATGGAAAGCCGAAGGATTTCACCAAAGAATGTTAGCCATTAACAAAGAACTCTTACAACGCAGGGACCGACAGATAAAGGTATATCGTTTTTTTGTCATGTCCAAAGATACTTTTAGCAAAGACCGCGTCAAAGAGATTATTCGAAGCCATCGAAGGGAATTAATCAGTGAATCTAATCGAGCGGAGATTATTGTCATTCTAAGAAATGAATTTAAGGAGTGGCAACCTGTTCTTTGTCGAAAACTTCAACATATGATTGTCTTCGATGAAAGCCTGGTTATCGTAGAATTGACCGACCAATTTGGAGAATCTACAGGCATAGGACCTGTCATTGGCAGAAGGATTAAAATAACCGAGGAGGAAAGACGGGAAAAAGGTATTCAGGGTGGGGTAGATGAATATGTTAATATCGTCAATGAGCTCAAAACCCTATCTACTCAAAGAAATCCATCGATATTGAGAATAATTTAAGAAAAAGAATAGGTCATATAAGTCTTATATGACCTATAAGACCTATTTTTTCAAAGGAGGTAAAAAAATATGTTTAGAATTTTAGTGGTAGCATTGGGGATTTTAACAGGTGTTGTTGGGTGTAGTCAGGCACCAGAAGGTGAGAAGATTATTAAAATAGTCGTAGTTTGTCCTCTGACCGGGGATATTGCGGCTATGGGACAAGGGATGAAACGAGGAGCGGAAATGGCTGTAGAAGAGGCTAATGTTTCTGGCAAACTTGCCGGGATAAAACTTGAATTAGCCGCTTTTGATGACCGGGCAGACCCGAAAGAGGCTGTCAATGTGGCTAATGAGGTTATTTCCGATACAAAAATAGTGGGGGTGATTGGACATCTCAATAGTGGTTGTTCGATTCCGGCAAGTTCAATCTATGATAGACGTAATCTATTGATGATGACCCCGGCCTCAACTAACCCTAAATTAACCCTGCAGGGGTTAAAAAATGTATTTCGTGTCTGCACAACCGACGATGTGCAAGGAAGTTTTGGTGCCAATTATATCCTTGACAAACTGAAAATCACTACTGCGGCGGTGATTCATGATAAAACCGCTTATGGTCAGGGTCTGGCTGAGGAATTCAAAAAACAATTCGAATCACGCCAGGGCAAGATATTGAGTTTCGATGGGATTAACATTGGTGATAAAGATTTCAGGGCACTTCTCGTGCGAATAAAAAATGAAAAGCCTCAAATACTCTACTTTGGAGGGATGTATAGTGAATGCGGCTTAATTACCAAACAAGCGAAGGAATTAGGTTTGACAGTGCCTGTAGTTGGCGGCGATGGCATATTTACTCCTGAGTACATTAAAATTGGGGGTAAAGCTACAGAGGGTGATTATGCCTCAATGATAGGTATGCCACCGGATAAACTACCAAAGGCAAAGGCGTTTATGGATAAATTTAAGGCAAAATATCCGCAAGTCGATATGCAACCTTATGACCCATATACCTATGAAGCAACAAACATGCTTATAGAGGCAATCGAAAAGACGAACAAAGAACCTTTGCAAATAGTTAATTATATGTCCAAAATTAAATACGCTGGTATTTTGGGTGAAACTACATTCGATGAAAAAGGCGACACCCTTAATAAAACTATCAGCATTTACCAGGTTAAAGACGGTAAATTTGTTTATTGTGAATAATGTCAGACAGGTCAGATAGGTCAGACAAGTCAGATATGTCCGACAGGTCTGACACCCAAGGAGTACTATGTTCATCGAGCAATTAGTTAATGGCTTAACCTTGGGCAGTATTTATGCCTTGTTTGCCTTAGGTTACACTATGGTTTACGGCATATTGCTTATGATAAATTTTGCCCATAGCGAGATTTTTATGGTTGGTGCCTATTTTGGCTTCTGGCTACTTTCCTGCCTGCCTGTATTTTCTCCCCAATTCCTACCGGCATATTTTTTGATTATATTCATTCTCTCTATGTTTGGGGCAGGACTGTTAGCTGTTCTGGTAGAAAGATTTTCCTACAAACCATTGCGGCACGCCTCAAGACTTGCACCTTTGATAAGTGCCATTGGTGTCTCTATATTTTTACAAAACCTGGTTATGCTGACCGTTAGTGCCCAATCTCAACCCTACCCGGAAAAATTATCCATCAGGCAATTCCATCTTTTTGGTGTGCAAATAAATTCATTACAGATTTTTATCTTTGGTTTGGCTATCTTGCTTATGATTATCCTAAAGATTTTCATTTCCAGAACTAAGCTGGGTAAGGCGATGCGTGCCGTGGCCGAAAATCATACCGTTGCCCAGTTAATGGGAATCAATGTCAATACGGTCATTTCCCTGGTTTTTTTGATTGGTGGAGGATTGGGCGGGATAACCGGGGTGTTGAATGGGTTGTATTATGGAAGTATAAAATATAATATGGGTTTTTTACCGGGCATAAAGGCTTTTACCGCCGCTGTGCTGGGTGGCATCGGCAATATCAAGGGTGCTATGTTCGGTGGGTTTATACTCGGCATAGTCGAGGTACTGGCCGCAGGTTACATATCCTCGATATATAAGGATGTAATTGCCTTTGTTATCCTGATACTTGTGCTCCTTTTTAAGCCTACCGGGATATTTGGTGAAGAGGTAACGGAAAAAATATGAAATTGGAAATTGGCGATACCCTCAAATTCGTTGAGGCATCCAATACCGTGGAGGACGGAAGCCCAAACTTGTTCGGGAAGGAATGAAATGAAAAATCCTACTTTCCAATTTCTAATTTTACAGGAAAAACAATGAAAATAAACCGTCCAATAATCTGGATAATAATTTTACTGCTTCTGATTATATTACCTTTAATAGGATACAACTGTGGTAATTATTACGCCATCCATGTAGCCGGACTGGTAGGTATCTATTGCATTCTATGTGTCGGGCTTAATATCACGGTTGGATACACCGGCTTGCTTGATTTAGGGTTTATGGCCTTCTATGCCCTTGGCGCCTATACCGCGGCGTTATTGAGTATCAAGGGAATATCATTCTGGATAACCCTGCCCCTAAGCCTGTTTCTGGGTGGTTTTATTCGCTATTTGGTTGGAGCACCTGTCTTGCGCCTGCGGGGTGATTATCTGGCTATTGTTACCTTAGCCTTTGGTGAAATTGTTCGCTTGATAGCCAATAATTTCGACTGGTTAACCAATGGTCCTAAAGGATTGCCGCGGGTGGGTGAGAAGATTGCCCAAATACGTCTGTTTTCATTGGTCTTTAAGGATGATTTGCTTTTTCTTTATTTGATTCTTTTCTTTCTCATAGGCACGATTATCATCAGTTACCGATTAGAACACTCTCGTATTGGCAGGGCATTAGTGGCTATCCGTGAAGATGAATTAGCGGCAAAATTATCAGGGATAGATGTCCTGCAAATCAAATTGGTAGCCTTTGTCTTGAGTGGTATGTTTGGTGCCTTAGCCGGGGCCATATATGTCCATTGGATTGGCTTTATTTCACCAGAGATGTTCACCTTCTGGGAATCAGTCCTTTTGGTCTCGATGCTCGTCATCGGCGGCATGGGAAATATCGCCGGGGCAATATTAGGTGTCTTTTTATTGGTAGGTATCCCGGAGATTTTACGCCCTGTCTTAGGAACAAAATTCGTTGATTACCGCATGCTTATCTTTGGCATGATAATGATTGTCGTAATTATCTTTCGACCTGAAGGAATATTGAGGTCAAAGCGACGGGCTTTGGAATTACACACAAAGGAAAAGGAATAGGAAAAGGAATAGGAAAAGGAATAGGAAAAGGAATAGGTCCTATAGGACATATAAGACCTATAAGACTTATTAAAATTCAATGTTATTACAAATCAATTCGGTGACAAAATATTTTGGTGGGTTAAAGGCGTTGTCAGAAGTGGACATCGTGGTTTGGGCAAACGAGGTGCTCGGACTGATAGGTCCAAACGGTGCCGGTAAATCTACCTTGTTTAATCTAATTACAGGTGTCTATCCTCCTGATAAAGGTGAGATTGTCTTTTTGAGCAAGAATATCTCAGGCCATAAATCTCATCAGATAATCTCAGCCGGTATAGCCAGAACCTTTCAAAATATCCGTTTATTTGCCAATATGACGGTATTGGAGAATGTGATGGTTGGCAGACATTGCCGGACCAAATCCGAATTAATGGTGGCATTGCTTCGGACCCGGGCTTTTAGTCGGGAAGAGCGTGAGATAGCCGATAGTGCCCGAGCAATCCTTGATTTTGTCGGTTTGCTGAAGTCAGGGAACATGCTCGCCAAAAATCTACCTTACGGTGCCCAGCGCAGATTGGAAATAGCCCGTGCCTTAGCCACTTCACCTTCATTACTCCTTTTGGATGAGCCTATGGCCGGAATGAATCCACAGGAATGTAATGAGTTGATGGATTTGGTTGCCAGTCTTCGCTCGAGGAATATTACCATAGTCATAATCGAACACCAGATGAATGTGGTTATGAGGATTTCTGACCGGGTAGTCGTCTTGGATTATGGCGAAAAGATCGCTGAAGGTAGCCCGCAAGAGATTCAAAAAGACCCGAAGGTAATTGAGGCATACCTGGGAAAGTAAATAGGTCATATAAGACCTATAAATCCTATATGACCTATTGGAGAAAATGGAAAAATTACTACAAGTTGAGGAAATACAGGTTTATTATGGCAAGATTGTCGCCTTAAATGGTCTATCCTTATACATTGAACCCCATGAGATAGTGGCCATAATTGGGGCTAATGGTGCGGGTAAAACTACCTTGATCAATACTATTTCCGGTGTTTTGCGTCCACAAAAAGGTTTTATAAAATTCGATGATAAAATAATTAGTAATTTACCAGTCTGGAAAATCGCCAGATATGGGGTAATTCAGATACCGGAAGGAAGAAAGGTTTTTCCAAGATTAACCGTGGTGGAAAATATGGAGTTAGGTGCCTTTCCGGAGCGTGATAGAACGCAGGTACGAAAACGGATAGAAGATATGTATGATTTATTCCCTGTTTTGAAGGAGCGAAAAAAACAATTAGCCGGTACATTAAGTGGTGGAGAACAGCAGATGTTGGCCATAGCCCGCGGCTTGATGGCCAGGCCCAAACTTTTAATGTTTGACGAGCCTTCCATGGGCCTGGCTCCGGTATTAGTCGAAAAGGTATTTCAGACTATCCAGGAAATCAATAAAAGTCAGGGTACGCCCATATTGTTAGTCGAACAAAATGCGAAGAAATCATTACAAATCGCATCCAGGGCGTATGTCCTGGAGACCGGCAATATTGTTATGACCGATACAACCGATAAACTCTTAGACAACGACCTGGTCAAGAAGGCATATTTAGGAGAACAGTAAGCAGGGAAGGGAATAGGGAGGAAAAGGAAGAGGAGAGATATTTTTTATTGGCTATTCCATTCCCTATTGCCTTCCCGATTTTTCTGAGTTGTGATTGAATGCTGAACGCTAATGGTTAAACGCCGATGTAACCGCTCAGTGAACGGTGAGAAGTAACCACAAGAACTGATATTGGAAGCCTTAACGAGTTTGAGGACATTGTGCTCTCTCCCTGTTCCTCTCCGAAACTGTCTAAAACAAAGAATAGATTTTCCCACTAATTACTGAGTGATTACACGCTGACAAACAGAAATTCCCTAACTTTTAGTAGTGGTTTAAAGAGAGGTGTTTTTTAAGGGGAGAGAAACCCTTTTTGAAAAAAGTGTTTTTCTCCCCTTAAACCCCTCTCTTCCCAAAAACTTTTTAACCACAAGAGTATAAAATTTTATTTACTCCATTTATAAGAAATGGAGTAAATAAAATTTTATACTCTTGTGGTTAAAAAGTTTT
>SBAY01000176.1 GCA_005239945.1 Nitrospira sp. | reverse complement strand
ACAAAAAAAATTTGTAACTACTCAGCCTTATTATAATTTCACCGCAGAGAATAATGATTATTTTTGTTATAGCATTAAGAGCCTATCCGGGAAACCAACGGATGTCTCAACCTGTTGAAGAAAAATGTCCCAAACAGGTTCGGGTTTTCAACTTTTCAGATAAGTTCTAAGTCTTTCTTTTTCCTTCATTTCTGCGACCTCTATGCTCTCTGCGGTGAATAGTTACCTGAACTGTTATAAAAAAAATTTAATTTTTCCCCTTGACAAAACCAAAATTATGTGGTATAATAAACAAAGTAAGATAAAAAAAGATAAAAATATAATAGGAGGATTAAGAAATGATAAAGAAAATGTTTTCTAAGAGAATCAGTATCTTGGTTATTACCTTAGCAGGGTTGGTATGTATCACCCCCCTCTCTTATGCCATCCCCAGCCTTCAACTCTATATTCCGGGCTCTACCTATGACTCTACTACCGAGTCCTGGACAACTTACGACTCCAATTTTGAATTACAGGTTCTGGGGGCGTCCTCTCCAAATAACGCAGACTATATCACTAACCTCAAACTTTATATCGCTATCCTGGCAACTGAATATGGGATGAGTGGAGCTTATATTAATATCAATGGTGTTCCTATAAACTTGAACATCTATGGCACCCCTCCCCCAATACCTCCCCATAGTATTTTCCCGACTTATTATGGTGAGTACTCTTTACCTAATTTAATGGTAAGCACGGCTGGGAAAACTGTCTATAACTACAACCCTGGTGAAACCGGCTCTGATTTAGGTGATATTCATAGTCTTCAGATAGATTGGAGTGACTATACCTTCGTCCATTTTGATGCCGCAGGTACTGTCGTAGGCAATAATGGGCATACCTGGCAGAGAAGAGCTCCTTTTTCCCATGATGCTGAAGCGGTTGTTCCGGAGCCTTCAACTATGTTCCTTCTACTGCCTGGCTTCTTAGGTCTGGCAGGATTCAGAAGGAGAAATCAGGCTTAATCTGCTTCACCTGGGAGGGGAGACTTTATTCACCCCCTTAAATCAACAATTTAGTCTGTGGAAAAAAATGATGAGTAGCAAAACTAATCGCAATTATAACTCCTCTTTTATAAGTAAGCAAAATTGGAACAACAGACTGCGGATAGAAAAAATGTCCTCTTCTGTGAGCAGTCTTTTTTATAAATTATGCGGGTTTACCACAATAAACTAAAACTCAGGAGGTTTTTAAAATGTTAAACAGAATTAAGAGATTTGTAGGAAGTATGTGTTTAGCTTTAGAAGTTCTTCTTGGTATGGGAAGTTCGGCTCTGGCCGCCCCGGTTATCGACGGTTATGTCTTTAATCCGTATACCGGCCTGGTTGAATCTGACTACCTGAAGAAGAATATCACCTATACCTTAGATGAAGGGACAGGGATTTATGCAGGCGAAATGTATCAGGCTGAAAACTCTAATTACCTCTATTTTGCCTTTTGTCTTGTTCCCATGATTGGTGATAATAGCTATGGTGCAAACGCGGTAGGTTGGCCACCAAGAGGTAAAAAACCCGGGCCATATTCTGAAAGATTTACTCCTTTCCGATCGTTCAGGAGTTAAGCTTTATGATAAAAATGGTACTGTAACCCTTGAATTCTTCCTTGACTATTTTACTGATCTAAGACAGAATGGTTATGACAGTTTAGGAGTAACAGGTGGAGATGGCGCGATGGTGATTGATAATTCCGGCTACATAGTAGAATGGTCAAGCTCACTGGATTGGAATTTCTCCAAGGCTTCTCCGACCTATCCTAACAAAGAAAAGGACTCACCACCTACTGATACCTATCCTATCCCTTCACCAGCCTACCCCTGGCTTTATGAAGTAATCTATGAGTTTAAGATCGATAAGGCGGCTTTTGGCACAGTGGGTTATGGAGGTATAACCTTCCAGGAGGTACATATTTCTCCGGTTAAAGAAGGGGGTGTAATTCCTCATCCTGTCCCATTCCTTTCAGCTAAAAAATGGGCCAATCCAGCTGGTAGCAGTAACGTGATGCCCGGACAGACTATTCAATATATCATACAGTATAACAATGAGTTTGGTAACGATTTAACAAATGCAGTCATTATTGATACAGTTGATCCTAATTTGACTGATATCGTTGTTTATAATGGTGGAACTTATGACCCTATCTCCAGGGTCATTACCTGGAATGTAGGTACAATTCCGGCTTATCAAAGCGGCATTCTCTCTTTCTCCGCTACCGTTAACCCTCTGCCTGCAGCAGAAAAGATATGGAATTATGCTACTATGACTGTTACCTATCTTACCAAGACCTACACCGTGGTAACAAATCCTGTGGTTCATTTTATTGGTAGAGTCCCGGATTTCTCCACCTCAAATAAATCAGCCAATCCTCCTACAGACTCTTATGTCAATCCTAATGAGACTATTTCTTAATACTATCTATTATGCCAATACCGGTGAGATTGAGGCCACTAATGTAGTTATTACCGATGAGATAGATGCGAATCTAACCAATATCATCCCGGCTGATGGTGGGAGCTATAATTCGATTACCCGCACCATTACCTGGAATATTGGGGCAGTACCTATAGGTGGTTCCGGTTATGTGCACTTTTTGGCAAATGTCATTAGCTCCGCCTCAAATGTGGATATATACAATAGGGCTACTATTAACTATGATGGTGGTTCCCGAGTTACCAACCAGACTGTCCATCATGTTGGGGCCCCACAATTAACCATTACTAAGACAGATTCACCTGATCCAGTTGAGGCAGGGGCAAACTTAATCTATACCCTGACTATTGGCAATACCGGCAACGAGGTAGCAAATAATGTGGTAGTTAATGAGGCCTACGATGCTAATGTAAGCTTTGTTTCTGCCACCCCAGCACCAGATGCAACGACTAATAATCAGTGGACATTTGCTTCTTTAGCTCCTGGTGAAACCAAGGTGATTACTGTCACCGTAAAGGTTGGCTCACCACTGGTTAATGGTACTATCTTGAGCAATAAGGCTCAGGTAGTTAGTGCAGAGACACCAACACCAGTAAGCGTAATCGAACCTACAACTGTCAGCAGTAAGCCCATTTTGAACATCAGCAAATCCATTGGAAACAGAACGGTAGTCTCAAAGGATGTTACCAACATAGGAGTTATTACCTGTACGGAAATAGCTTCTGGTTCTACAGCAACAGTAACCAGTGCTGAGACCTCCGGGACGACTCTTACTTACATCGTCAGCTATTCAAACACAGGCAATGCTAATGCTACAGGTGTTGTTCTAACAGACACAGTTCCAGCAGGGGCTACTTTTGTTAGTGCTTCTGACGGTGGGACTTATGATTCTGTTACAGGCAAAGTAACCTGGAACATAGGAACTATCAATGCAGGAGTCAGCGGCTCTGTAAGCATGACTGTTTCATTGAGAGATACACAGTAATGAATTGACAATATCAAGAATGAAGAAAAGCCAGGGCACCATATTCTTTTTAAAGAAGGTGGTGCCCTTTGTGGTAATATTTTCCAGATTGAGCTGAGAGGGATAATGAAAGATTTTGGTGGAGAGAAAAGAATGATAAGAAATATAGTCAATTTTACCATAACTATAACCGTGATGATGAGCATATCTATCTCAAGTTTAGCCTATGCTCAAACTGCTCCAGTCGTAACTATTCTCTCCCCGAGTGCTATTTTAGAACCATCCATGAATAAGCCCTCAGATAAAGATGGCTTTCCACCTACTCACAGTAGTGCTGACCCTGAAGAGGGGCTTTTAGGAGCTAAGGTAGAAGTTATAACACCTATCTTTAAGCCAACTGTTAATTTGATTGATGATAATTTTGATAGCGTAGATGACCTTTCTGTGGACGTGGAAGAACGGGACATTGATTATCTGGTCCAACTGGAATTACATGGAAGAACAGCTTATCCCCTTCTAATGGCACAGCTACTTTTAATGAAATAACTCGGCAGATAACCTGGAATATTGGCACCTTAAGCGGTAAGATATTGCCTTTTCCACAAGGTGAAACAGCCACTCTGAGGTATCAGGTAAGCATTACCCCAACCTCTGAGCAAGTGGGTACTCAAACAAAACTCAATGAAGGGGCAAATGTTACAGGAATCAGCCAATCAACCTGCAAGCCTATCTCTGCCGGACCTACCCCTTCTTTGTATACTTTACTGGTGATGATAGGATACCCTGAATTAAGCATAAGCAAATCTGTGGATAAAAAATTGGCCAATCCTGGTTGTAGGGAATAATTCAAATTGACCCAAAAAGGATAATTTAAGGGAACCAAATAACCTTGAAAAATAAAGGAATTACACAAATGGAATAAAATACATT
>SBAY01000076.1 GCA_005239945.1 Nitrospira sp. | reverse complement strand
TGGGTAAGGAGGTTTTCTTTGGGAGCCGTGTGCGGGAAATCTGCACGCACGGTTCTGCGGAGGGGCGTGAGGGAGTAATCCCTCCGTCTACTCCACATTCTCGATCCCTTGATCCTTTGAATCCTATTGTATGTAACCTTTTGATTAATAACTGCTATAGGAAAGTAGAATTCTATGACAACAAAACAAGAGTTACTTAAGGAAGAAATAAAACATATTGATATTAAAAGTTTTGACAGTCGACCGATTATTAATCAGATGAAGGATATGTCTTTTTCAGCTCGTGATTTGGCGAGGGCAGTAGAGATTTATGATTTAATGCTTAAAGATAATGAGTGCACAGTTTTTTTATCTTTGGCCGGTTCAACTTCTGCTGCTGGTTGCATGCAGATTTATGTTGATTTGATTAAAAACAATATGGTTGATGTGGTTATTGCCACTGGCGCTTCTATTGTTGATATGGATTTTTTTGAAGCGATAGGATTTAAACATTATAAAGGTTCACCCAATGTGAATGATTTAGAATTACGCAAACTCTATATTGACCGTATTTATGATACTTTTATTGATGAAGAACAACTCCAGGAGTGTGACTTGACAGTAACAAAAATTGCTGATTCTTTGGAACCAAGGCCTTATTCTTCACGGGAGTTTATTAAAGAGATGGGCAAATATTTAGCCGATGGTAATGCTAAAAAGAAAGATTCATTGGTGCAAGCGGCTTATGAAAACAATGTACCAATTTTTGTGCCGGCTTTTTCTGATAGCAGTGCTGGTTTAGGTTTAATTATTCATCAAGAAAATCATCCCAAAAAACATGTTTCTATTGATTCAGTTAAAGATTTCTTGGAACTGACTAAGATTAAAATTGCTTCACCAATTTCAGGGATTTTAATGATTGGAGGAGGAGTGCCTAAAAATTTTATTCAAGACACAGTCATTGGGGCTGAAATTTTAGGTAGCAAAGAAGTGCCGCCGCACAAATATGTTATACAATTAACAATCGCAGATGTGCGTGATGGCGCACTTTCCAGCTCAACTTTGAAAGAAGCTTCATCGTGGGGAAAAGTCCAGCAAACTTATGAACAGATGGTTTTTTCCGAGGCTACTTTATCTTTGCCTCTTTTAACTTCCTATGTCTATCATCAGGGAAATTGGAAAAATAGGGTGAAGAGGGAGTGGAGTAAGTTATTCAGGTAATTCATCTTTCAACCCTTTCACCAGCAAGTTTAAGAGTAAGAGGTGTTTTGGCGATAAACAACCATAATTAGAATTGCTGGCCCTGGACAGAATTTGGGGGACATAATACTAAATTTTTGGAGCAAAAGAATAATTTGGTACTGTGTCTCCGGAATTGTGTGGGAATTGTACAAGATGAACAGTTATCGGAAAGCCGTGTGAGGGAGAACCTCACGCACGGTTTGATGAGGGGATGTTGGAAACAGAAGATTAGTAGATGCGTGCACCGAAAACCTCACTGCGCCAGTGTTCTACTCTGCAAGGTGTGATGAAGGGAAAATGGGAAAGTGAGCAAGTGGGTAGAACAGGAGGCTTACTTTCTCTTAAGTTCATGCCAGCATTCCTCCCAGATTTTATTAATGGTCAGAGAAATGTATCCTTTACTATACTCCACTATAGGTGTTTTATGAACCAGCGATTCTACCATCAGCGGGTCAAAGCGGATTTTACCCACTAACTTATATCCATTCTGTCGGCAATGATGGGTGATTTTTTCTGCCATCTCGGTATTCAGGTCATACTTATTAATACAGACCAGAGTTGGTATGGCAAAATGCCCGGCTAATTTGGCCACACGCTCTAAATCATGTAGCCCAGACAGGGTGGGTTCAGTTACCACCAGCACCGCTGATGCCCCGGCAATACTCGCAATTACCGGACAACCAATACCGGGTGGGCCATCAATAATAACCAGGTTATACCCCCACTCTTGTGCTAATAATTTAGCCTGATTCCTCACCACAGTAACCAACTTACCAGAATTTTCCTCGGCAATACCCAGCTTTGCATGTACCATCGGGGCATATTGAGTCTCGGATATAAACCATTCCCCAGCCAGGTTCTCCTCCATTTTAATTGCCTTTTGCTCACAGATATGGCTGCAAACACCACAGCCCTCCCAGGAGATGGGATTAATCCTAAACTCAGATGATATGGCGTCAAAGCGGCAGGCCACAACACACTTACTGCACTTATTGCAGGCTCGCATATCTAATTTAGCCGTCTTCCCGCTCCTGAATTGATGCGTTTCTTTGACCTGGGGGTGAAGCAGAAGATGCAGGTCTGCCGCATCCACATCGCAGTCTGCTATTATCTTATTTTTGGCTAAAGCAGCAAAAGAGGCAGTGATAGTGGTCTTACCCGTGCCGCCTTTACCGCTGATAATAACAAGTTCTTTCAACCTTTCCCCCCTTTTTCCCGCATATAACTACAAATCCACCCTGACCATATCCCTGCCTAACAGACTCCACTTCCTTTAAATTCTCTGGCAAAGAAAAGATGGTCTGGATGGTTGTTATCTCCTTGAAATCGCTCACCTTCAGTAACTCTATAACCTCCTGAGCCGAATAAAGCCTGGCTACCTTGTAAAATGGACTATTCTTGCTCTGATACACCTTACCAAGGAAGCTATCTCTATCTACTATTCCCACAATAAGCTTACCACCTGGCTTAAGCACTCGCCTGGACTCTGCCAAAACAGCCTGTGGGTTATCCACAAAACACAGGGTAACAATCAAAAGCACATAATCAAACTCCGCTTCTTTAAAGGGAAGGTACTCTCCGAGTGCCTGTATCACGGTTATACCTCGTTCCACAGCCTTTTTAAGCATTTTGGAGGATGTGTCTATTCCGATTGAAACTCCAAGTGGAGCGGCAAACCTGCCCGTGCCTACACCTACTTCCAGCCTCTTACCCTGGGGCAAGACACTTCTTACCGCCTCAAGCTCTGAAAGGTAGGCAAAGCGATTTTTTCAGACCACTCATCATACTTTTCAACATATTGGTCAAACAAATTCATTTCCTTTTAATCCAAAATCCAAAATCGAAAATCCGAAATTGCTATGCCCCATCCCCCCACATCCAATCGTGCAAAAATCGCTCCATCACATCCGGGTTGGACTCCTTAACATCCTTCTTGCGAAAGGAGATTTTGTAGCTTGAGCAATAGGACATAATCAATTTATAGGTATCATTTAACCTCTTCATCTCCTCATCTTCTCCGCCTTTATCCGGATGAAGTTCTTTGGCCTTTTTGTAATATGCCTCCTTTATCTCGGAAAGGGTAGCCTCTTCACCTAAGCCCAATATTTTTCTAGATTCATCAATCTTATTGAAATCTAACATTACTTGTGTTCCCCGTAAACTTCTTCCCACGTCTTCCAAACAGGACACCACTTGCCATGCCACTGCATAAACCTTCCAAACCAATTCTTCGGATGCTTACGGGCATACCAACAAAGGGGACAAACTCGACATCCGTAAGCCATAACCTTTTTGAATGTATCCATTTATACCTCCTCGTATAATATGTTATATTGATGTTTATAATTGAGTAATCTAGATAACTGTGTAATGGTATGGCTGGTGGAAGATGGGATGGAGCGTAGC
>SBAY01000016.1 GCA_005239945.1 Nitrospira sp. | reverse complement strand
TTCGTAAAGGAAAACTCCATAAGTCCGGTCTATTACCTGCTTGGATAAGTACCTTCGTGGATAAGGGAAGAAAAGGGAAATGAATATTTACCCAATCTTCTTGTCGAAGATTTAAAACCTCAGAAAGGTTTAAAACCTTGGAAAGGTTGGGTTTTTTGTTTTTTAGGATTTTAATTAATTAGAACCACGGAGGCACGGAGACACAGAGAAGAAGGTAATAGGCAATGGGTTATCGGTAAGGAGTTACCTGATTACCGGTTACCGATTACCGATTACCCTTTTCTCCGTGCCTCTGTGGTGAAAATTTTCTATGGAGAAACAATGGAGGCAATATTACTTTTAGGGCATGGATGCAGACTGACTTCGGCCAATAAGGTTCTCAAAGAAATGGCTCAAATGGTCATGGAGATGGGAGATATCTCGCTTGTAGAGATTGCGTTTTTGCAATTCGAAAGAAAGCGGCGAAGCAATCTGAAGGATTTTATACTGCCCAGTCTCTGGCTATAAGGATATGGGTCTGTGAAAAAAAAATCTTTGTGTTCTTTGTGATTTCTTTGTGTCCTTTGTGGTTAATCTTTTTACTTGTGATTACAAATTAGCATGAGACAAAAAACAGATGTTAATAATTTTTTCTTACATTGCCGATTTAATTTTTGGTGACCCGGAATGGTTTCCTCATCCTGTCCGGGGAATGGGGAGATTAATCAACCTTTTGGTTTGTAGGTTAAAGGGAAAAAATGTCTGGTGGGTGGAACGGGTAAAGGGAGGAATATTGGTTTTTCTGGTGTTGGGAATAAGCATTAGCTTAGTTTACCTGTTGTTAGAACTCGCCAATCGTTTGCATCCTTATCTTTGGAATTTAGCCTGGGTCTATTTAGGTTGGACTACACTCTCTATTAAGGATTTACGAGTTAAGGCAAAGGTTATTCTGCAAGAATTGGAAAAGGATTCCTTGCCGACAGCACGAAGAAACCTTTCTAAAATCGTAGGTAGAGATACTCAGAAATTACCTGAGGAGGGGATTATCATGGCCACAGTAGAAAGCATTGCCGAAAGCACCAATGATGGAATTATTGCCCCCTTATTTTACTTAACATTAGGGGGGCCCTTGTTAGCCATCGCTTACAAGGCCATAAATACGCTCGATTCGATGGTTGGCTATAAAAATGAGGAATACCTGCATTTTGGTTGGTTTTCGGCAAAATTGGATGATGTGACAAATTTTATCCCTGCACGAATCAGTGGATTTTTGATTGCCACAGCTTCTTTGAAGAAATTTAGCCATTCCTTCAAAACAATGTTGAGGGATGGCAGAAAACACCCTTCCCCCAATAGCGGTATTTCAGAGGCGGCTATGGCTGGGGCATTGGGAATAAGATTAGGTGGGGACTGTTTTTATCAAGGCAGGTTGTCTGAAAAACCGTTTATTGGTCAGGCAAAGAGAGAGATTAGCCCTCAACTTATAAATGAGGCATTGGCCATCAGCCTGATTAGTTCGGTGTTAATGCTTATAATAGCAGTAGTGCTTCAGAAATTCTCTGACTTTTACTAAAGGTTGTTTAGGCTGTAGGCTGTAGGCTGTTAGTTTTTGAACCCTGATTCGATCAATACACAAGAACTAACAGCCTACAGCCTAAACAACCTTGTCTTTATTGAGAGGTATAAAATGGATAATTTAAGGTTTGCCCACGGCGGCAATGTTTATGAGATTAAAAGAAAATATGGAACAGAGGTTATTGATTTTAGCGCCAATGTAAATCCGTTAAGAAGTTCCCTGCTCAAAGCCGGGTTTAGCCAGGGTTATGAAGGTATTTTCCACTACCCGGACACGGAGGCTAAAGATTTAATCAGTGAGATTGCTAACTATTGGGGGGTGAATGAGGAAAATATACTTGTGGGTAATGGTTCAACCGAGCTTATCTATTTGCTTGTCCATACCCTTATGCCTGAAAGTGTGTTAATCCCTGCCCCTGCTTTTTCTGAATTCGAGCGGGCGGCAGAATCTATCGGCGCAAAGGTGGAATTTATTCCCCTTAAAGAGGAGTGCGGTTTTAGGCTCGATATACCTATGTGGGGGACGGAAGCCCAAACTTGTTCAAGAAAAAACCTCCTCAACGAGTTGAGACATCCAATAATGGGTGATGCCGACATCTTTTTTATCTCTAACCCTAATAACCCAACCGGAAATTTGCTTTTAACCAACAAAGGGTTAGAGGGGGTATCCTGTCCATTGGTGGTAATTGATGAGGCATTTATGGATTTTGTGCCGCAGGAAAAGGAATACACCTTTATCTATAAGGCGATAGAAGATAACGGGGTGGTGGTGTTAAGGAGCTTTACCAAGTTTTTTGCCTTGCCGGGGCCACGAGTAGGATATTTGATTGCCCATCAGGATTTAATTGCCAGGTTAAAGACGGCACAACCACCCTGGAGTGTCAATACACTTGCCCAATCCCTGGCAGGTATAATATTGAACGACCACGATTATATAAAAGAGACCCGAAGGGTTATTGAAGAGGAAAGGGTCTTTCTCTTGAACGAGCTGGCTAAGATTGACGGATTAAAACCTTATCCATCGGTAGCCAACTTCATTTTAATAAAAATCACTAATGAGGAGATGAACTCACAAATTTTAACCGAAAGGTTGATTACAAAAGGTATTCTCATCAGGGATTGCGGCAATTTTAGAGAATTGAATAACAAGTTTATTCGCATTGCCATACTTTCTCACGATGAGAATGTAAAACTTATTACAGAGTTAAGGAGGTTATTATGAAGGCGTTTTGTTGTTGGAGTGGTGGGAAAGATAGTAGTCTTGTCTGTTATAAGATGATGCAGAATCGGTTTTTAGAAGAGACGAGATTTAGTGATGTGGATAGATTCATCCGCTCAACAGGAAAGCGTCCATCCGAAATTGGATAAATTGATGGTAGTCTGGTAAATTTGGACTCTCATCTGATAATCTATCATGGTCAAATCGATATTCAAAAAGACTATGTGTTTAGCATACTCCGGAGATATAAAGCTCACCGCATAATCTTTGGCCGAGATATGCTAAATACATACTAACGGAGTTATCCAGGCGATGTGAGTAATCTGAAAGCCTGAAAGGATAGTCAGAAGATTAGTCAACAGCGGATAAATCTTTTACCCATCAACTGTTTAACCGCACCTTTAATCTCAAGTTGAATTAAAATACTGGCTACCTGGGCGGCGGTCATCCGGGATAAACTGGAGATGGTGTCAATATGCTGAGGTTCAATGGAAGAGATGATTTGATATAATTTATCTTCATCTGTGGAGAGGGCTATTTCAATATTTTTTTTTACTTGGGGGACTTTTTTTAATGCCTCACTAAATAATTCAAGTTCTTCGATTATATCTTCGGCAGATTCGGTTAATTTAGCACCTTGCTTGATTAACTGATGGGTTCCTTTACTTAATCTGCTTCCAACTGGACCCGGCACGGCAAATACCTCCCTGTTTTGCTCTAAGGCACAATCAGCCGTAATCAATGCCCCGCTTTTAAGAGGCGCCTCAACAACCACCGTGCCTAAAGATAAGCCACTAATTAAACGGTTACGCTGAGGGAAATTGAATTTTTCAGGAGGAGTACCCATTGGAAATTCAGTTATAATTGCCCCATGTTCTATGATTTCATAAAATAATTTTCTATTTTCCAGCGGATAGATAACATCTATTCCACAACCTAAAACCGCAATGGTTCTTCCCTTAGAATCTATGGCACTACGGTGAGAGGCAACATCAATACCCCGGGCTAAACCACTAATAATAGTAAACCCTGCTTGCACTAACTCTGCGGCAAGTCTTTCTGCTGTTGTTTTACCGTAAGTAGTAGCCGCCCTGGAACCAACCATGGCAATAGATAATCGGTCTCCTGGCTGTAATTTACCTTTGACATAAAGGACAGACGGTGGGTCGTAGATAGACTTTAAATTCATCGGGTAGTCTTCACAATCTAAGGTTAAAATGGTTACCCCTTCTTTTTCAACCTTCTCTAATTCCGTATCAACATGAACCTTATCTTTTTCCTTAATTATTCGTTGGGCGAGTTGAGGACCTATTCCTCTTACCTGACTCAAATTCGAGGCATTAGCAGACAAAATGGCTTGAGGACTACCAAAATGTTTTAAAAGGGTAATAAATCTCATTGGACCTATTCCCGAAATCATATTTAATTGAATCCATGGTTTTATGTCAGAATTATTCATTACCTGACTATATTATAAAAGAAATAACTGTTTTTGTCAATCAAAATTATCAGGCAACAGAAATTCCCCAAGTTTTAGTAGTGGTTTAAAGAGAGGTGTTTTTTAAGGGGAGAGAAACCCTTTTTGAAAAAAGTGTTTCTCTCCCCTTAAACCC
>SBAY01000122.1 GCA_005239945.1 Nitrospira sp. | reverse complement strand
GACATACCTTGGTGTGGTTAAAGCGATAAACCTCCTTTTCCAACCGTTAGGTTGGGATTTGGTTGCGGCTCTGCTGCGCTGTGTAATCTGCGGATAAAAATAGGAGGAATAAAAAGATGACTAAAAAATATTATTGGCAAACAGTTTTAGTGGGATTAGCCATAACCTTGAGTAGTGTTCTGGCTAAGGCGGTGGATTATCGTGTGCCAGTTGGCAGTTGTGATGCCGGGGGTAATTATCGGACATCAAGTTCATATCGTCTTCATGATGTTATTGGTCAAGCTGTCATTGGTAACTGGCAAAGCACTAATTATAAATTAGCGGCTAACCTATACCCGTCATTAACCTCTGCCCAGATTACCCTTGTCTCACCCAGCAGTGGTACTGTTGGTAGTGTAGTCAGTGTTCAGGGGGCATATTTTAACCCAACCGAACCTATCCGAATTGATTTTGGGACGACAAAAAGCATTGCAGTATGCACGACAAACAGTCAAGGGATTTTTGCTACTATCTTCACAGTTGATAGTAAGCCGCAGGCAACCTACACCATTACTGCTACCGGTCTTGTCAGTGGCTCAATAGATGAGGACTATTTCTTTATTATTCATTTACCCATAGTCTCAGCAAGTGATTCCCCTGACCCATTTAGCCCGGAAGGAGATACTGTGGATGATGTATGTGTATTTAGCCTGTCAGCAACACATCCTATAGGCATTGCCAGCTGGACATTAACGATTTATACCGATTTGGCACATACTAATTTAGTGAAGGATTTTGGTGCTCCCGGCATACCACCTGCAGCCCTAACCTGGGATGGCAGGAATAACGCTGGTGTGCCATTACCTAATGCCGTTTATTACTATGTTTTCAAGGCATGGAATAATGTTGGGGCATCAAATACAACCACTGGAACAGTTGAAATTCAGGCATTAGCCAGACGCAGTGGTTCAGAAGATGCTACTGCTTACAATAACGGCAGACGCACAGTCAGGGATTCTGATGGCAATATCCACCTTGTCTATCACTCATCAGGTGAAATCTACTACACCAAATCAACCGATAATGGGCTTAATTGGTCTGCACCAATCAATTTGACCAACAATTCTGGTCTCTCCATCCATCCGTCATTAGCCATTGATAGTAATAATGAATTACACCTTGTCTATGAGGAATTTAATAGCCCTCGGTGGGAGATATTTTATTGGAAGTCCAGCGGAAGGATATTTACTGGTGTGCCAACTAAACTCAGCGGGGTAAATGATGCCAATACACCCATGCTGACCATTGATGATAATAACAGGATACATCTTGTCTATACGGAATATTTTGCTGGCAGCAGCGAAATTATCTATCACAAATTCGATGGCAGCTGGTCTGGACCGCTGAATATGAGTAATAGTGCCGGGCTTTCCCATTCACCATCTTTAGCCACCGATTCTAACAATGATGTTCATTTAGTTTGGGTAGAGGATGGGGTAATTCCGGGTAATGGGCAAATACTCTACCGCAAGACTACTGCTGGTATCTGGCAGCCGGGTGTAACAAATGTAAGCAATATCAGCGGTCATTCCATTGCCCCTTGCCTTGTTAATGATACAAATGACGACCTGCATTTAGTTTTTGAAAATCATGCCAGTGCCGGAGAGATTTTGTATAAAAAGCAAACCGGTGGGATATTTGGTGGGACAGCAGTGAATTTGAGTAACAATGCGGGTAATTCTTATGCACCGTCAATTTCCGCAGGACCTACCGGCACACTGCATGTCTGCTGGTTCGATGATACAGCGGGCAATAAAGAAATTTTGTATCGTAACTCGGTTAGTGGTGGTCTAACATTTAACCCAACAGAAAATGTAAGTAACAGTGCGACAGCCTCTGCCTATCCCAATTTAGGGTTAAAAACAGGCGTTGTTGGAGCAGATTTAGTTTGGATCGAAGGTGATAGTGCCCCATATATGATTAAATATCAACGATTGAGCCCGATTGCTCCTGTACCACCAGTAAATATTCGTATTCTACCTGCTGAAACTAATAGTGCGGTTGGCAGTCAGTTTGATGTTACTGTTGCGGTAGAGGCAGTAACTAATCTCTATGGGTTTGAATTGCGTTTGGGCTATGACCCAACGATATTGGATGTTGCGACCATAACTGACGGGGCATTTATCAGCTCAGATGGGGCAAACAGCACCTGGTTTAAATCTACCTCAACCCCAGGGATTGCTCATGCCGCCAGTAGCAGATACGGCACGACAACCGGTGTAGGAGGCACCGGGACTTTGATTGGTGTCCGATTTACGGTTTTAGCCAATATCCATCACAGTACCATTACTATAAACACCGCTATCCTCAAGGATAATACCCTGCCTGTGCCACAAACAATACCAGTGGTATTGTTTGCCGGCAGGATAAATATTGCCCCCTGGGATATAGATGGTGATAATGTGGTAAATATAAGTGATTTAAGTATTGTCGGTATACATTTTGGAGAGACACCTTCAAGTCCTAATTGGTATCCACCAGCAGATATAAATAGTGACGGTAAAGTGGATATTACTGATTTAGTCATAATAGGGTTACACTTTGGTGAAACCTACGGTCCTCCACCGGCACTAGTACCACAATTATCTCCTCTCAAGGTTGATGAAGGTATGAGGTTAAAAATAGTGCCAGAGGTAGATACCTGTAAGCCGGGTGAGGCATTCAAGGTGGAAATAAAGGCAGAAGAGGTTGAAGACCTCTATGGCTATCAGTTTGATGTGAAATTCGATAAAGAATTGGTAGAAGTAATTGAGGTCAAGGAAGGTAACTTCCTTAACCAGGATGGTGCCTCAACATTCTTTATTCCACTTAAGATTGGCGAGGGTGTGATTAAAGACATTTCTGCAACCAGAATCCAAACACAGACAGGTATCAATGGCGAGGGTGTCTTAGTGGTGATTTACTTCAAGGTAAAAGAGGGTGTTGAGACAGGTAAGATGAAATTTGCTATTGAGAATATAATTCTAAAGGATAGCAGTAAGCCGATACCACAAACTCTACCCTGTACACCGACGGAATTAAATGAAGAGATTACTATTCAAACCCTACTGCCCCCAACAGACCTGACTGGTGTGATTGCCTATCCAAACCCGTCTTCGGCAGGGAAGGAAATAACCTTTATTAATTTAACCGATAATGTTACTGAGTTTAAGATTTACAATTTAGCCGGTGAATTAGTTGCCCAATTGAATAAGGCAGTTAAGTATGCTCCTCCTCAAGCCACCTGGGCGGTAGTAAATGATAGTGGGGATAAGGTAGCCAGCGGCGTGTATCTCTATGTGATTATAGACGGCTCAGGACATAAGAAGGTAGGAAAGGTGGCGGTAATACGGTAAGGAATTCGTAGATTAGATAGAGGATTTAATCCGCAGATTTCGCAGATTACACAGATTTTTTATTTTTTAATCGGTGAAATCTGCGTAATCTGTGGATTAAAAAAGGGATTCGTAGATTAGGTAGAGGATTTAATCCGCAGATTTTGTAGATTACCCAGATTTTTTATTTTTTTAATTTGTGAAATCTGCGTAATAATCTGCGGATTAAAAAAGGAAGTGATACAAGATGAAGAAATATATCTTAATGATAGTAGTGATGATATTGGCGGTAGCAGTAGAGGCAAAAACGAATGAGAATGCAGGGACCTGTGTGGGACAGTTTTTGAAGATAGGTGTCGGGGCACGACCCTGCGGGATGGGTGAGGCATTTTCTGCCGTAGCAGATGATGTCAATGCCATTTACTGGAATCCAGCCGGATTGATGCAAATCAGGGGGAAAGAGGGGACATTTATGCACAGCGAATGGCTATATGACTTAAAATATGAATTTTTAGCCTATTGCCAGCCAACTCAAAAAGGGGTTAATGCCTTTAGTATTACCTATTTAAGGATGGGTGATATGGAAGGCAGGGATAAGGATGAGAACCCACTTGGTGATTTTGGTGCCTATGATTATGCCTTAAGTATGGCTTATGCTATTCCTGCTAATAATAATCTCTATACAGGGATTACGGGTAAAATCATTCATCAGAAGATAGAAAAAGAATCGGCCAAGGCAATAGCTCTGGATATTGGCATCCTGTATCTTGAGCCGGCAAAACAAGGGCTTAAACTTGCAGCGGTATTACAAAACTTAGGTACGAAATTAAAATTCGTCCAGGAAGATGAGAGTTTGCCGCTTACTTATAAATTTGGTGCGGCTTATAATAAGAATAAACTGACATTAGCCGGTGATTTGACTAAACCACAAGACAATGATGCCCGAGCAAACATCGGTGTTGAATACCTCCATACCCAGAATTTAGCCTTCCGTCTGGGTTACAATTCACAAAATGATCTAGATAAAGGCTGGACACTGGGCGCAGGATTCAAATCTAATAGTATCCAGTTTGACTATGGCTTTATTCCGTATGGTGAATTGGACAATGCCCATAGATTTTCTTTGACAAGAAGATTTTAGGTAGTGTTAATAGAATATAAAAGAAACCACAGAGGGCACAGAGGAAACCACAAAGGACACAGAGAAAAGAAGTGTTTTACTATTGGTTAGTTTTTGATATTACCAGATTTTAATAAAATAGGAGATAATTTGAAAGAATTGATTTTAATGTGGGGTAATACAAGGATGATTGTCTTAACGGCAGTCTGTGCGGCGGTATATGCGGTGGTGCTTATACCTTTTAAAATTGCTACCATTATCCCGGGCTTTACAGAGATACGGCCTGCGGCTACTTTACCCATAGTATTTTCACTTATATTTGGTCCGGCTGGTGCCTGGGGAGCGGCTTTTGGCAATTTGATTGGCGATTTCTTTGGAACATTTGGACCTGGGTCATTCTTTGGCTTTATCGGCAACTTCCTCTACGGATATATTCCGTATAAAATCTGGCAATCGACCTCAAAACAAGACCCTGTATTCAAAACCCCTAAAAGATTCCTGACCTATTTTTGTTGTGCGGCATTAGCTTCATCTACCTGTGGCGTCTTTATTGCCTGGGGGGTGGATTTGTTAGAACTACTCCCTATGACCATTTTAGCCAATATCATCACCCTGAATAATTTTATCGTCTCTATCATCCTTGGTCCATTTTTACTCACTCTCCTCTATCCAAGGGTAAAAAAGTGGGGATTGATTTATACCGAAATCTTAACCGAAAACGAACTTATCAAAAAAGGAAAATTTACAGGCATAGGTATTTTATGCCTCTTAATTGGCAGTATAGGTGGGCTTGTGGTAATTAACCTTGCTATTTTTGGTGTTATTCACTTACCAATAAATTGGACAATTATGTTACCAGCAGTGCTAATTATCATCATCGGCACAATCCTTATCTGAAATTTAGTCAGCAGTTGGAACGATTCATTTTGGAAATTAGAAATTGGAAAATGGAAATTAGATATCAAATATTCAATTCTTTCTCCAATTTCCAATTTCTAATTTTTGCAAAAATCACAGGAAAAAACAATAAAATAAACCGTCCCTATTTTACTTTGATAACGAAAGGTGAATTTAATGCAGATTGGGGTTATCGGTGAGAGTCATCCTTCGTCAGAAGGTAGAAAATTAGCCTTTGAGGTAGGGGTAGAAATTGCAAAGGCAGGTGCTGTATTAATTTGTGGTGGATTAGGTGGGGTAATGGAAGAGGCATCTCGCGGGGCAAAGAGTGAGGGAGGATTAACCATAGGTATTTTACCCGGCATTGATAAAACCAACGCCAATCCTTACATTGACATTCCTATTGTTACAGGATTAGACCAGGCAAGGAATATTATTATTGTCCGGTCGTCTCAAGCAGTAATTGCTATTGAAGGAAGCTATGGCACCTTGTCGGAAATAGCCTTTTGCTTAAAATTGAGTGTGCCATTGATAGGACTCAGGACATGGAAACTTAATTGTGATAATCACGAAATTCCCCCTATTATTTGTGCCAACACGGCTAAAGAGGCCGTGGAGATAGCCATGAGTAAAATTAAAAATTAAAAATTAAAAGTTAAAAATTAAAAATTAAAAGTTAAAAGGAAGAAAAAGTATGATTGATAAAAACTTAATGATTGTTTATGGTTTGAGCGTTATTCTTTTAGCCGGATGTAGTCAGAATTACTTCTCAAAGAAATTAATGGATACATTTCGCAGTCGATTATCTGCGGATGTAACGACTTTGGACCCGGCTTTAGTTGTTGATGTCTCTGGCGGGATGCTGACTTCTAAATTATTCAATGGTTTGGTAAAATATGGCGAGGAAATGAAAATAGTGCCAGATATTGCCCAAAATTGGGACATATCTAAGAATGGAAAGGTATATACCTTTTATCTAAAACAGGGTGTCCAATTCACTAATGGAAGGAATGTAGAGGCATTAGATTTCAAATATTCTATCGAACGGGTTTTAAACCCCCGCACAAAATCTCCTCGCACCTGGGTATTTGACAGGATAGCGGGGGCAAAGGATTTTATGAGCGGTAAAACGGCTGATTGTTCAGGATTAGTCATCAAGGATAAATATACCCTGCAAATAACACTTGAAGAGCCATTTGCTCCCTTTTTGGGCTTTTTAGCCATGCCAACGGGATATGTCGTTCCCAAAGAGGAGGTAGAAAAGTGGGGTGAAGATTTTTCAAGACATGTCATAGGCACAGGTCCCTTTAAATTAGACCAATGGCAACATGATGAAAGAATAGTTCTGGTAGCAAATACTGATTATTTCGATTCGAAGCCAAAGGTAAAGAGATTAGAATACCGCATCATCCCGGAGGAATTAACAGCCTGGGCAGAATTTGAGGCGGGAAATTTAGATGCCATTAGCATTCCTTCATCTGAATTCGAGCGTATAATTAATAACCCAAAATGGCAAAAATATATAGTCAGTCAGGCGGGGATGAATGTCTATTATTTAGGACTAAATTGCCAAAAGCCACCGTTTGATAAAATAGAAGTAAGACAAGCGTTAAATTATGCCGTTAATAAAGAAATAATTTTAAATACCGTGCTTAAAAATAGAGGTATATCTTCTCATGGTCCCATCCCCCCCGGAATAGAAGGTTATTCAACCAGGATTAAACCCTACGAATACAATCCTCGAAAAGCAAAGGAATTATTAACTAAAGCCGGATTTCCAGATGGTTTGGCAATGAAAATATATCAGAAAAATAGCCGTGAGGTCTTAGAAATTACGGAGATATTACAGGCTCAATTAAAAGAGATAGGTATTCAGGCAGAAATTGTCCAATTGGAATGGACTACCCTAAAAGAGATGATTAATCAAGGTAAAACCGAGAGTTTTTATCTTGCCTGGATTGCCGATTATCCAGATGCAGAGAATTTCTTAACCCCACTTTTTCATTCGAAAAACTTTGGTAGTGGTGGAAATCGTGCCTTTTATAAAAATGAGGAGGTCGATAAATTAATCGAACAAACTCAGCAGACTACAAATTCAGTCGAGAGAATAAAATTATACCAACAGATTGAAGGTAAAATCCACCACGAATGCCCCTGGATATTCCTCTGGCATCAAAAGGAATTTAGCCTTCACCAACCATGGGTCAATGGTTATGTGTCCTATCCTATTTGCAATGCGGATAAAGGGACTTCTGTTGAAATAAAGTAATTGGTAATCGGGTGAAGATGTTATCGGGTAAGTGCTAATCAGGTAATCAGTATTATTGCACCTGCTCACCGGTTACTAATCACCGATTATTTGTAATCGTTCAGTGAACGGTAGGGAAACCTGTTTTCTGCCTTCAATGATTTACATTAATCCCGAAGGGATGATATTATTCATTGAATAATTACCATTAAACCCTGAAAGGGTGGCATTATTGGGTTTACTACAATAATTTCACCCCTTTGGGGTTCTGGTTACATCTCTTTTCCCTACCGTTCACTGACCGATTACGATTATTTCTTGAAAAAAAGGGGGATAATTAAAAATGAAGGATTTTATAGTTGCCTTGCAGTTTCTGACAAGATTTACTGTCAGTTCAAAAAGGTTTGAATTAACCAAAGAGGATTTAGCTAATTCTATGATTTGCTTTCCTGTGATAGGTATGTTCATAGGTTGTTGTCTGGTGTTGGTCAATACGGCTTTGAGCCTGTTTTTACCATCTCTGGTAGTTGATAGTTTTATCATTATGAGTTTAATCTTTATTACCAAAGGATTGCACTTAGATGGCTTTTCAGATACCATTGATGGATTTGCGGCAGGTAAAACAAAGGAAGAGATTTTAGAGATAATGTCTGATAGTCATATAGGGGCAATAGGCGTCATAGGCATATTTTCACTGTTAATACTAAAATTTTCCCTTCTTCATGAAATGCCTGTCGAAACAAAAAATATTGCCTTAATCCTTATGCCTGTATTAGGGAGATGGGTCATGGTCATGGCGGCTTCTTCTTCTGATTATGCCAAAGAAACTGAGGGATTAGGAAAACCATTTACCGATTATGTTGGGCTCAAGGAATTTGGCTTTGCTACCATAATTACCGTGTTGATTGGCTGGGTGCTTTTTAGTTTTGGACAATTATCTTATAAAGGAATCATCTTAATCTTAATCGTCTATTTAGCCAATTTATACCTTTTAAGGATTATCAAGAAAAGGATTGGTGGCATAACAGGGGATATATTAGGGGCATTATGTGAAATAACCGAGGTGTTAGTCCTTTTGTTAATTATGGTAATTTTTTTAGTAACTGGTTAAGAACCTATCCGAAAAGTCGGAAGCCCGACCTTGTTCGGGGCATTTCCCCTTAACAACTTGAGGCATCCGTTGATTTTTCGGATAGGCACTAATGCTCTGTCCCTATTCGATTGATGAGTAAAGTAGAAATACAGTAGAAATAAATAGAAATATAGTGGAAATTGGTAGAGGAAACAACATATTTCAATTTT
>SBAY01000173.1 GCA_005239945.1 Nitrospira sp. | reverse complement strand
AGACAATTATACCATTAATAGTAGTGGGTGTACCTATCATCTGGTTTATCGTTACTTATAATCAACTAATCCGCCGCAGAACGAGTATCAAAAATGCCTGGTCACAGATCGATGTTCAGTTAAAGAGGAGATATGACCTTATTCCTAATTTAATTGAAGTAGCCAAAGGGTATATGGCTCATGAGAGAGGAACATTAGAAGAGGTAATCAAAGCCAGAAGTCAGGCAATAGATGCCTCTGGCGTGCAGGAGCAGGCTAAGGCAGAAAACTTCCTTACCCAAAGCCTCAAATCGCTATTTGCCCTGGTAGAAAACTACCCTAACCTAAAAGCTGACCAGCATATGCTCGCCCTGCAGGAATCACTTACCTCAACCGAGAATATGATTTCCTTTGCCCGGCAATTTTATAATGATGAAGTAATGAGATATAACGCTAATATTCAAAGCATACCAGCTAATATCATTGCTAACCTTTTCAAATTCACCAGCGAGGAATTTTTTGAAATAGAGGATTCCTCGCAAAAGGTAGCACCCAAAGTCAAATTTTAAGTGGTGTCCCACTATAGTTTAATCTTTGTAGTTAAACGCCTAAAAAGGTGTAAAAAGGGGGATATGGAGATATAGGGGAGATGGGAGAGATTATTCATTGCAAATTGCAAATTTACAATTTACAATTTACAATAAATTTATCTCCATATCTCCAATATCTCCGTATCTCCTTTTTTTACACAAGTTAGTTATTTAGGGACACCACCAAATTTTAGGAGCAAAAGATGGACCTGTCTTATGTTGAGATTGAAGAAAAAAAGAAGTGGGTTGTAGGTCTGCTTTTTCTAATATTGATTGTTTTCTATTTCTTTTCTGCCTGGATTATAGCCAGTGTAATTTGGTTCCCGGTTGCTTTAGCCATACCTATTATTTATATATGCTTATTGAAACATTCCTCTCCTGGGGATATCTACCTTGAAAATCCCTCCCCGGTGAATCCCTACCTCGGTCCTAATGAAACAATGGTGATTTTAGTCATTGCTTTCATTGCTGGTCTTGTTCACTGGCACATATCTCTTAGAAATACTGTCTCAAAGATATTGAAAGTTCTCCATGCCGAGTTTCTGGATGTTAAGGATACTTATCATCAACGATTAAAAAATATTGTTGAAGAAGTGCGAGTAGCTACCGGGGGGCAGGAGGTAAGATGTATGGTTATTCCCACAACCTCGATGAATGCCTTTTCTATAATGGGTTTTAAAGAGGCTCCGGTTATTGGAGTAACTGAAGGTCTCCTTTCTAAACTCAAAAGACGACAACTTGTGGCGGTAATTGGCCATGAGATGGCTCATATTGTCTCAGGTGACTGTCTTATGACTACTATAACCAGTGCTCTCTTTGGGTTATATAGCGAGATATTAAAGGGCATTCGGGTAATGCTTAAAGGTGGATTGAGTGTTTTTGGCTCTGGAATTTTTCGTATATTTCATCAGGCAGTAGTGGGATATATATTTTTTGCCCTTACTCTTACTATTGTTTATATTATCACGGCTATTGTTCAAACTATGAGCGGAATAATGAGAATATTCATTTCCAGACAGCGTGAATATCAAGCCGATGCTATAGCGGTGAGATTAGTTCGAGACCCATTATCATTAGCTGAGGCTATCTACACTATCTCCAGAAATGATAAAACGGTAGGTTATGGATCTCTATCTTCTATTTTCTTTATGAACCCTCTCAGTAGTTCACTTGATGAAAAGAATGGGCTGTTGGCAAATTCTTTTTCTACCCATCCACCGGCAAAGAAGCGGATTGATATCTTATTAAAAATGGCCAGGGCAGACATTAAGATAATAGAGGAATCAATAAAAGCCCAAAGTAAAATAAGGAATCATGAAGCTATTACAGTTCTTCCCTCAAAGACTTCTCCAGAAAAACAAGGGTGGTTTGCTCTTGATGATGAGGGCAAGTGGACAGGGCCATTTTCTCTATTAGAGCTTTCTAATCTAACCTGGCTCAGACCAGATAATTGGGTTCATAAGGAAGGTGAAGACAAAGTAATTCCTGCCTTTGAGGACGAAGATTTACGCCGAATGTTTAAAGGACATTTTAAAAATGAGAATATTTCTAATCTTTTATGTCCCCACTGCAGGGTGGAACTGGCTGAAATACTTTATGAGGGAGCACCTATCTGGCGTTGTAATTACTGCGAAGGGCTACTCGTGGAAAGGTCTAAGGTAACAAGGATTCTCTCTCGAAGGGAGCAAGGTTTTTCAGATGAAATAGCCAGATTTGCAAAATTCTATCAGCCTGCTCTAAAGGAAGAAGAAAGGAGAAGGAAAACTGAACAAGTAGGGGCTAAATTTTTCCTTAATTGCTCATCTTGTAAAAAAATGATGATACGAAAGTTCTATACACTGGCCTATCCAATTGAGATAGACCTCTGTGACGGCTGTAATTATATCTGGTTTGACCCTTCTGAACTTGAGGTTCTACAGTATCTTATAGAAAATGCAGGCTAATGTTATCGATTTTGTAAGTGTTCAGCCATCAGTTTTCAGCATTCAGTCAGAACTCAGAAAAATCGGGGGAAAAGCAAACCACACACTTAGCCCAAGTTTACCATCAAATATAGATAAGTTTAGTAATTCCAAGGATTCAAAAAATTTTATGGGCACTACGGATTTTAAATCTTAGTTTGTTTT
>SBAY01000007.1 GCA_005239945.1 Nitrospira sp. | reverse complement strand
ACACAGGCGAAGCCTACCCTTTTTAAATTAACATACCATCTTGTCCCCGAATCCTACCTTAAAAAGAAGAACCCTGAAAATTTACTCTTCAGAACTGTATCTTATAAAAAAATGTTGACAAAATATAAAATATATGATAATATTTATCGATTGTATTAAAATTTGATTGAGGAGGATGATTGATAAATGGCACGATATAGGGGGGCAAAATGTAAAATTTGTCGACGAGTAGGGCAGAAACTTTCATTAAAAGGAACTCGTTGTTTATCACAGCGATGTGCCCTTGACTTGCGTAATTATCCACCAGGATTAAAAGGGCAGGAACGAAAGAAAAAGGTATCGGATTATGCCCTTCAATTACAAGAAAAGCAAAAGGTACGATATATTTATGGGATACTTGAAAAACAGTTTAGAAATTATTATTTCAAGGCGGTAACTCAAAAAGGAATGACCGGAGAAAATCTGTTAGTTCTATTAGAGAGACGATTAGATAATGTGATATATCGATTAGGCTGGGCAAGTACCAGAGCACAAGCAAGACAATTAGTCAGACATAATCATATATTGGTCAATGAGAAAAAGGTCAATATTCCATCATTTTTAGTCAAGGCAAACGATAGTATCTCCGTAAAACCAAAAAGCCAGGCTCGAATTAAAGAGATATTGAAGGTAATTGCTTCTCCTAAAGGGGTACCGAGTTGGTTAGAGATGGATGAAGATAAACTTTTAGCCAGGGTAGTTTGTATTCCTAATAGACAAGATATTGATCTTCCAATTAATGAGGCATTGATTGTAGCTTTGTATTCAAAATAAGGAGTAGATAGGTAGAGAGTATAAAAAAACTGGTAATCGGTTATCGGTTACCGGTAATCGGTTTTAATGCTTTATATTAATTACTTATTACCTGATTACCGATAACCGATTACCTGGATGTTAAATAAGGAGGTTAGAAAAATATGGGTAGTAGAGGTGGAATAATTGCTCTGAAGAAGATTAAAAAGGTAGAATGGGAAAAGAAAACTTTAACCGATACTTATGGTAAATTAATTGTTGAACCATTTGAACAAGGGTTAGGAACTACCATAGGTAATAGTCTTCGGAGGGTGTTATTATCATGTATAGAAGGATGTGCACCTGTCTGGATAAAAATAGATGGTGTGTATCATGAATTTTCCACTATTCCGGGTGTAGTAGAAGATGTTCCAGAGATAATTTTAAATCTAAAAAAAATGATTATAAAGTTACATGATTCTGGTTCACGAAAGATCTATTTAAATAAAGAAGGTGAAGGAGAGGTAAAGGCAGGAGATTTTGAGTGCCCTTCACAAGTGGAGGTAATGAATAAGGACCTTCACATTGCTACTTTAGATACGGATGGAAAATTGGTTATGGAGGTAGAGGTAGATAAAGGATATGGTTATGTCTCCGCTGAACAAAATAAAACAGGACAGGAATCAATAGGAGTTATTTTTATTGATTCTTTCTTTTCACCAGTGGTCCGTGTAGCCTATCAAGTAGAAGCCGTTCGGGTAGGACAAATTACCGATTATGAACGACTAATTTTAGAGATATGGACCAATGGGGTTTTACAACCACAACAAGTAGTTACACAAGCAGCAAAAATACTCAAAGAACAGATTTCCGGATTTATTGAATTCGAAGAGGAAGAAGAAAAACCTGAAGAATCTATAGAAGATAAAGAGGCTGAAAGGTTAAGAGGTATTTTGAGAATGAATATTGAAGAATTGGAACTTTCAGTTAGGTCCTCTAATTGCCTTAAAGCCGCTAATATTAAAATATTAGGTGAATTGGTTAAAAAAACCGAAGTCGAAATGTTAAAAACTCGAAATTTTGGTAAGAAGTCATTGAATGAAATAAAGGAGAAATTAGCCGCTTATGGAGTTACTTTAGGAATGAAAGATATAGACCATCTATTGGTAGATTAATTATGGGATTTTGGATTTTCGATTTTGGATTGAGGAATTTTATATTTTTAATTGAAAATTCCACATTGGATTCCTTAATCGAAAATCCAAAATCGAAAATCCAAAATTAAGGAGTGTAAATACCGTGCGTCATTTGAAAAAAAATCGAAAACTTAATTGTAACGCTAGTCATAGAAAGGCAATGTTAAGAAATATTGTCACAGAGCTATTTCGGCATGGAAAGATTACCACCACAGAGGCAAAGGCAAAGGAATTAGTTAGATGGGCAGATAAATTGATTACTCTGGCAAAAAAAGGTGACTTGCATTCGAGAAGACAGGTACTATCTTATGTTAAAAGTCAGGATGTGGGTAAGAAACTCTTTGAAATTGTTGCCCCAAGATTCCAGAGTCGTAACGGAGGGTATACCAGGATATTAAAAGTAGGTCAGAGAATTGGTGATGGTGCCGAAATATCTTTAGTTGAATTAGTAGAATGAAAAATAGAAATTGGAAATTGGAAAATAGAAATTAGAAAAAGAAAAGAAAGTCGTATTTATTTTTCCTTCCAATTTCCAATTTCCAAAAGAAATCACAACAAAAACAATGGGAATAAACCGTTCCATTCATCGCAGGTTTTTTATCAAACCAGAAAATATCACTAAAGAAAATGTTGATATTATAGATAAAGATGATATTCAACACATTCAAAGAGTCCTGCGATTAAAAGAAAGTGATAACATTGTTGTCTTAAATGGTTCAGGATATGAATATAGTGTAGTTATTACCTCAATTGCTCCAGATATAATTAAGGGGAAGATTGTTGAGACAATTATTCACCCACTTACAGAGAGGCAAGCCTCGCAAATAGAATTAACCTTAGTTCAGTCGTTACTAAAATTTAATAAGATGGACCTGATTATAAGTAAATGTACAGAATTAGGTGTAACCAGAATAATTCCAATCAAAACACGAAGGTCTATTGTTAATTTAACGGATAAGTCTAAAAAACTATCCCGTTGGGAAAGGATAGCCAAATCCTCTTCATCTCAATCCAGGAGGCTTGAAATCCCCATAATTAATCCTGTAACGGATATTTTAACCTCTTTAGAATTAATAGGAGAGGTTGATTTAGGATTAATCTTCTATGAAAATGCAACCACATTATTAAGAACGGTTTTAAACAGGTATTTGGCTGAGCGGGAAATCCCAAATAAAGATTGCCTTCATAAATTGGCTGTTTTTATTGGTCCGGAAGGGGGATTTAGCCATCAAGAAGTAATACAAATAGAGGCAAAGGGATTTATTCCCGTATCATTAGGTCCAAATCTTCTTAGATGTGAAACAGCCCCTATTGTTGCCTTGAGTATCTTGTTGTATGAGTTAGGAGTGCTCGGTTAAGAATTCTTTCAAAAGAATGATTTTTTGACAGGATTAACATGATGTATTGTTAAGGGTTATAGTGCTCCGTCGCTACTCAATTGATGAGTAAAGTTGTAGGGAATAATTCAAATTGACCCAAAAAGGATAATTTAAGGGAACCAAATAACCTTGAAAAATAAAGGAATTACACAAATGGAATAAAATACATT
>SBAY01000153.1 GCA_005239945.1 Nitrospira sp. | reverse complement strand
GAGTTTGAGGGGGAAAACTTGTGTGGTTTTAAACCACTTTCAAAAAGTTTTCCCCCTCAAAAAATTCACTTCTTTAAATTATTGCTAAAAGTTGGGGAAAATCTAACTCAAGTATTTTTTTCTTGCCAAAATTATTAAAATATGATATAATATATCAAATTTAAAGGTGGTGATTGATAACTTGACCAATTATCAATTACTATATCATCGGTAATAGCTTACCAATTACTAAATTTAAGGAGGATGAAAAATAAGTGTCAACTACTATTTCAATGAAACAACTTTTAGAAGCCGGGGTACATTTTGGCCATCAAACTCAACGATGGAATCCCAAAATGGCTCCTTATATCTTTTCGGAGAGAAATGATATTCATATCATTAACCTTCAAAAGGCAATGAAGGGATTGAAAGATGCCTATAGTTTTATTCAGGAAACGGCTAAGTCGAACAAGATGATTTTATTTGTTGGGACAAAAAAACAAATTCAAACAGTGGTCAAAGAAGAGGCCATACGATGCGAAATGCCTTATGTAACTCAACGCTGGCTGGGAGGAACTTTAACAAACTTTGAGACGATAAAAAAAAGCATTAGACGACTTAATGAGATTAAACGAATGGAAGAAAAGGGGATATTTGAGCAATTACCTAAAAAGGAAGTAGCCAGTCTGAAAAAAGAAATGGATAAACTGGAGTCCCTATTAGGTGGAATCAAACAGATGAAAGAACTCCCAGGGGCTATATTTGTGGTGGATACTAAAAAAGAAAGGATTGCTATCCTGGAAGGTAAAAAATTAAACATTCCCATCGTAGGTATTGTGGATACCAATGGTGACCCTGAAGAGGTAAATTACTGTATCCCGGGTAATGACGATGCTATTCGCTCAGTAAAATTACTTGCCTCTGTAATTGCAGATGGGATAATCGAAGGAAAGAAATTTTTAGACAAGTCACAACTCGAAGCATTGCAACTCAAAGAAAAGCAGGAAGAAGAAGAGGAAGAGATAATTCCTTCTTTAGTGATAGAAGATGAGGAAGAATTACTTCCACAATTTTATGAGGAGATAAATAAAGAGGTTATAGAAAAGAACCTTAAAGAAAAAGAAGAAATTGAAGAAGAGCCTGAAGAACAAGAAGGAAAAAATAAAAAGAAAAAGAATCAGAAAGGAGAGATGTCATGAATATTAGTGCAGCACAAGTAAAGGAATTAAGAGAGGTTACAGGGGCCCCCATGATGGAATGTAAGGATGCCCTCAAAAAGGCTAATGGGGTATATGATGAGGCATTGAAAATCTTACGCACTCAAGGATTGGCTGTAGCCAAAACAAAAGGGCTTCGCGAGGCTAAAGAAGGACAAATCATTTCTTATGTTCATCTGGGTGGAAAACTTGGGGTATTGGTTGAGATTAATTGTGAAACGGATTTTGTGGCTAAAAATACAGAATTCCAGGAACTGGGTAAAAATATTGCTATGCAGATAGCCGCCTCTAATCCGTCTGTGGTTTCCAGAAACCAGATTACCCCAGAAATGGTAGCTAAAGAAAAAGAGATTTACTTAGAACAGGCTAAACAATCAGGTAAACCCGAAAAAATATGGGATAAAATGGTTGAAGGTAGATTAGAAAAATACTATAAAGAAATCTGCTTGTTAGAACAACCATATATAAAAGACCCCAGTATCTCTGTATCAGATTATCTAGCGCAACTGGTAGCCAAAGTAAGGGAAAATATAACCATTCGGCGATTTACACGGTATGCCGTAGGTAAGAAATAAACGGTCAAAAAAATCCACAGATTACACAGATTTCACAGATTGTTTAGAAAGAATAAGTAGAAATTAGCAAGTAGATTGGTATTGGTAGCAAATTTTCCCTTCTTAACTACTTTACTATCCATCTGTGCAAATCTGTGAAATCTGTGGATATAATTTCCTATATGATTCGAGTAAGGAAAGGTGAGGAAGTGACAAAGGATAAACCCATCTATAAACGAGTTTTATTAAAACTCAGTGGTGAGGTACTTCAAGGGAAAAAAGGATATGGAATTGAGGTAGAGGTTATTTCCTCTATTGTCCAACAGATTAAGGATATTCATAATATTGGTGTCCAGGTGGCTATCAGTATTGGCGGAGGTAATATCTTTCGTGGAGTAAGTGCCTTTGGGTCACAAATGGACCGTAGTTCTGCTGACCACATGGGTATGTTAGCTACCGTGATTAATGCCATTGCTCTTCAGGATGCATTAGAAAAAGTAGGTGTATTTTGTCGGGTGCAAAGTGCTATCGAAATGCAGAGAATCGCTGAGCCTTACATTCGCAGACGGGCTATCAGGCATTTAGAAAAAGGCCGGGTAGTAGTTTTTGCCGCCGGAACAGGTAATCCTTTCTTTTCAACAGATACAGCCGCCGCCCTTCGAGCCGCAGAGATTGGTGCTGAGATAATCCTTAAAGCAACTAAGGTAGATGGTGTCTTCTCTAAAGACCCTGTTAAATACCCGGATGCGGTTAAGTACGACCATATTTCTTACATGGATGTGCTTAACCAGAGATTGAAGATAATGGATTCTACGGCTATTTCACTCTGTATGGAAAATAACCTGCCTATACTGGTATTTAATCTATTAAAAGAAGATAACCTTTGTAAGGTTATCTTAGGTGAAAAGATTGGGACGATAGTTTCTTGAATAATTATCAATTAATAATTGGTTGAGTAATTAAAAATTATGAATTAAAAATTGAGGAAAGAGAAAAGAATTTATGATTTTTAATCCATATATTTCCTCCTTTCTTAATTTTTAATTCAATTATACAAGGAGGAACATTATGCTAAAAGAATTTTATAAAGAGGCAGAAGACAAGATGACAAAGGTTGTCGAGGCAACAAAACATGAATTTGCCACTGTTCGAACTGGTCGTGCTACAGCGACTATTTTGGACCATGTCCGTGTTGATTATTATAATAGTCAGCTACCTATCAATCAACTGGCGACTATTTCTGTTCCGGAGCCACGCATGCTTCTCATCTCACCATGGGATAAATCTGCCATTGAGGCTATCTGCAAGGCGATTATTAAATCTGATTTAGGTCTGATGCCAAATACGGATGGTCATGTTATTAGAATCTCCATACCGGCATTAACCGAGGAGCGAAGAAAAGAGTTAGATAAGGTAATCAAGAAAAAGGCTGAAGAGGGAAGAATCGCTATCCGTAATATCAGACACAAAATCAATGATTTGATTAAAGAAAAAGAAAAATCTAAGGAAATATCTGAGGATGAATCAAAACATGCCCATACCGAGGTCCAAAAAATAACGGATGAATTTATAAAAAAGATAGACCATGCCCTGATAAATAAGGAAAAGGAGATTTTAGAAGGCTAATGGCAATGGATGATAAAACGGGATGGTGTTTGCGGTTTAAAAGTAGAAATTAGAAATTGGGAAGAGGGAGAGGGAATAAGCCTACCCAAAAGCCCAATTTCTAATTTCAGTGTTTTTAAACATGAAATCCAAAAAATCACAGGGAAAACGATGAAAATAAACCACCCCAATGAAACCTATCTGCTGTCTTCCATAGATAGAAATAAATTGCCGGTACATATTGCCATTATTATGGATGGAAATGGTAGATGGGCAAAAGAAAGAAACTTACCCCGAATGCTTGGACATCGGGAAGGAATGAAAACGGTTAAGACAATAGTTAAATTATGTGGTGAGTTAGGGATTAAGGTGCTGACACTTTATGCCTTCTCCACAGAAAATTGGACTCGTCCCAAACAAGAAGTTAATGCCTTGATGCGACTGCTGCGCGAATATTTACACAAAGAAATAGATGAATTAATTCAGAATAATGTTAAAATCCACTACATCGGCAGACTCGAGCAATTACCCAAATTAGTTCAACAGGACTTAAAATGGGCAAAGCAAAAAACGGCTAATAACACCGGCTTAATATTAAATCTCGCCTTAAATTATAGTGGTCGGGCAGATATTGTCGATGCTATTAAAAAATTAACCGCAGATATCGAAAATGGAAAATGCAGGGGCGAAGAGATTAATGAGATATTGTTTGAAAAATACCTCTATACTGCCTCTTTACCTGAGCCGGATTTGCTTATTCGAACAAGTGGTGAGATGCGGATAAGTAACTTTTTATTATGGCAAATTGCCTATGCGGAAATCTATATTACCCCTATCTACTGGCCTGATTTCTCAAGAAAACATTTTCTGTCGGCAATTATAGATTATCAGAAAAGAGAAAGAAGATTTGGGGGAATATTGGAGTAAATTAAAATTATGAATTAAAAATTAAAATTTGAGGATTAAGAATTATTTTCCTCAATTTTTAATTCATAATTTTTAATTTCTATTGGAGATAGTAAAGTGAGTTCATTCCTTAAAAGAATAATTAGTGCCTTAATTTTTGTGCCCATATTTATTTATTTCGTTTTTTCGAGATATTCCCTCCCTTTGTTTATATTAATATCGTTAATCATATTTTTAGGATTATTGGAATTTTATTCATTGGCCACCAGAAAACAGAAACAAGGTGGTACACCTTTAAAAGGTGGTACACCTTTAAAGCCTTTTAAAATTATTGGGGTAATTACCAGTCTTGCTTTAGCTTCGGTAGCTTATTGGACACCCACACAATTCTATCTTTTATCACTTCTTTTAATGTCCCCATTATTGATAGGTTACCTCTTGACCTTACTGACTAAAAGGTATTTTTTAGAGGTTGGTGGGACATTAGCCGGGGTTCTCTACCTTGGTTATTTGGTTAGTCATCTGCTTTTAATCAAACATCTTCCCCATGGGAGTTTTTACTTTTTTTTGTTATTGTTAATTACCTGGATTACGGATGCGGTTGCCCTGGGTATTGGGTTAAAGTTTGGCCGGCATAAGTTAGTCCCCCATATTAGTCCCAAAAAGTCGGTAGAAGGTGCCCTGGCAGGATTGATAGGTGGAGTTTTAATCTCGGTATTGGCCAATTTAGTCACCGGAATATTTGCCGAACAAACGGCTTTATCCATAAATCACGCCTTGATTTTGGGATTAATATTAGGATTTTCAGGGCAGGTGGGTGATTTGTTAGAATCTAAACTCAAACGCCTGGCAGAGGTTAAAGATTCACATAACTGGATACCGGGACATGGTGGAGTGCTGGATGTCTTTGATAGCGTAATTTTTAATGCCCCCATAATTTATTGGTATATCAGATTCTTTCTCTAATTATAATCTGAATAAAATTCTAAAAGAATTAACTCCAATTTTCGGAGTTTGAGTTAAAAACCTCTGGTGAGTGAAATACGGTGGGTGTCTTCCAATTTATCATACGGCACAAAGGCATAATCAAGTTTGAAATCCTTGATGACAAAGCCTACTCCACAGGTTAAATCTGTTAATGGCTCATTTTCTAAATTGTCAAATTTGTATCGAAACCCTCCCCGCAAAAGAATCGATTCCAGAACCCGATATTCTAATCCTAAATGAATACTTGCCTTGTTATCATAAGGCTTTTTTAAATCACAAACTAAAAGTAGTTTATCATTAGGTAAGCGATAGGCAAGGCCAACTTTTAAAATAGCAGGCAATGTAAATTTTTCCTTATAAATCTTCATCTTCGGCCCTATATTTTGTAACACTATCCCTAGATTAAATCTTTCTCTCGGATAGTTTTTACAAAGTGCTCCTACATCTACCCCTACCCCCAACCCTTTTTCATTAGCTAATTTTTGATGGATTATCTTCAAACTTAATCCAGCTGAAATCTCCTCCTTTATTTTTTGCCCTAAAGAGAGTATCAAGATTAAATTATTTTTGGTATAAACCTCCACGGGACTTTTTTTATATAATCTTGATATTCTTTGCCAAATTTTTTAATCAAGAATTCCTCTTCTTTCTTTGCCTGTATATATAATGGGTAAGCAAAAATTAACACTGGAATAGATACAAATACCGAAGTAAAAACAAATGGAAATCCAAAATAAACGAGAATTAGTCCTAAGTAACCAGGATGTCTCATCTTAGAGTAAATACCTGTAGTCACTAATTGTTCGATTTTCTTGGGTTCTTTATGTGCTTGCTTATGTACTTGATGAGACAGCCCATGAAGCCAAAAACCTCCTACAATAAGAATAACTCCAAAAACATTTATGAATGGAGAGAAAGGGATTTTTGGATCAGGAAATAAAAGACCAATAGCAATGAGAATAGAATATTGGACTATATCGATTAATATTTTAACTGCAGGTTTTGCTGAAAGATATACATCTGTGATGGTTTTCATTTTTATCATATTCGTTGTTAATATCCTCTGCCTTATTTTTCATTATAGTTGTTGCCTAACATTTTGGCTAACCTGCTGCAGGTCAGCAATTCTAATTAAATTATGAAAACGTGTCCGCAAGGAGAAGTGGAGAATAGGGAGAAATGGAGAATAGAGATAAGGTGGAGATTAAGTAGAAATTTATTGTTTTCTTTACCAATCTCCACTAATCTCCCTTCTCCCTTTCTCCACCTTCTCTCTTTCCCCCTTTTTACACAAATTTTGCCATAATTAGAATTGCTGGCTGCAGATTTCTATTGTTGCTTGTGCACTCATTGAATATCCACCTTTTCAGCCAGATCTTCTTTCTTAAATAATTTTCCTTTAAGTATTACAGCTTTAATTTGATTTATTTCCTCGATATTTTTAATTGGATTTCCATTAATTAAGAGCAAATTTGCGTATGCATCAGGTTTAATTACTCCTATGTCATTTTTCCCCAATGCTTGTGCTGCAACAGAGGTTGTGCTTTCTAAAGCTTGTAAAGGCGAGAGTCCTGCTTCAATTAATAATTTAAGCTCTTCATGTAAACTAAATCCTGGCACTATAGAAGGATTTGGAGAATCACTTCCTGCGATTATCTTAACTTGGTTTTCTGAAAGTATCTTTATAAATTCTTTCATCTTTTGAAATGCCTCTTTTGCTATCTTCGTTTCTTCCTTATTGAGAATATTTATATGCCCATATTTCTTCATATATTTTAAACCAAAAAGTTTGCCAATAAAACTCTGCATATATTTGAAATATTTATGATAAGGCATGATTGGTATCATATAGTTTAAATTAGGCTCTTCAAACATTTCATTTACGAAATAACTTCTTTTAAGCACCAAAAGCGTAGGGCAAATATATACATCATTTTTAACTAAATCTTCAATTAATTGTTTTATCTTATCACTTTTTAAATTAACAATCTTCCATATCATTATTTCTCTTCTCATTTTATCTTTAGGCAACAAAATCTTTTGTTCATTATTAAGATAACTTTCATCTATTAAATTAACAATATGTTCAAGCGTATCTATGCCCATCTTGCTAGAATCAGAGGCGTTAATAGATAGATCACCTGCTACTTTTAATCCTTTACTGTGAGCCTCGTTTATGATTATTTTCAAGACATCATCTGTTATATTCTTATAGACCTTTATTAAATCCACTCCTTCTATATAAAGTCGATTAATTTCAATCTTAGCTTCTTGGGGATTTGTTACTATCCTTGAGTGAGCCCATATCAAAGGGGGTTTATCAAGTAAAGGTCCTGAGGAATAAATCATTGGACCTGGATATTTCTCTATCCATCTTTTGAGATACATAATTGTCTCTAAGTTATTTCCTACATCTCTTACGGTTGTTATACCATTATAGATTAGTAACCTTAAGAATTTTTTTACAGGTCTAAAAGGGACTCCAGAAGGTGCCTCTTCTTCGTAGCCTGCAATATGAACATGCATATCTATCAGACCGGGCATTAAAAATTCCACTTGAATAATACTTGGAGAGGCTTCTTTAAACTCTCCTCTCTTTCCAGTAGAGACTATTTTATTATCCTCTATAAGAACTGATGCATCTTTAATAAGTTTAATTCCATCAAAAAGTAAATTACATTCTAATACACTTTTCATTTTCTATCCTTCCATCTCTTAATTTATAAACAATCTCAGCATAATTCATAATCATTATATCATGCGTAACAAATAAAAAAGTTACTCCTTTTTCAATGTTGAGTTTTTTCATTAATTCAATGATTCTCATCCCTGTTTCAGAATCAAGATTACCTGTTGGTTCATCTGCTAATACAATTATAGGGTCTTTAATTAAAGCCCGACCTATCGCAGTTCTCTGCTGCTGCCCTCCTGAGATATCAGAAACTCTATGCTTTGATACATTCTCTAACCCTAATTCTTCTATTAAAGATTGTACTTTTTCTTTTCTTATCTTTGAAGAAATTTTGCTGAAAAATAAGGGAAATTCTATATTTTCATAAACTGTTAAAACCGGCATTAAATTAAATGTTTGAAATATAAAACCTATCTTTTTCCTTCGCAATTCGGTCAATTCTTTTGGCTTAAGTAAAGAGATATCCTCTTCTTCTAAGAAAATCTTACCCGAAGTAATATTATCTAAACAACCAATTAAATTTAATAAAGTAGTCTTCCCACTACCTGAAGGTCCTACAATAGCTATAAATTCTCCCTTATTTATCTTTAAATCCACTCCCTTTAATGCCTCATATTCTATCTTGCCAGTTTTGTAAATCTTCTTTATATTTCTTAGTTCAACATTCTTCATGGTTTTCCTCAAAAGTAATAAATAATTTTAGTCGTTATTATATGGTCAAAAGGAAAATAGTCTACATCTCCTTTATTGTCTTTAATCTTAAATGTAGAAGTTATTGCAAGTTCTATTCTTCTAAGGTAGTAACTTAATTTTGGCATAAAAAAAGTTATCTTTTTATCTAAATCAAATAAAAGGAAATTAAATAATGAAATATCTTCTCTCGGAGAAAATGTAATCTGACTACAGACATAATCTTCTTTTTTACCTTCTGATTCAGATGTGGAATACTCTAAATCTATAATAGATTTATGTGCTGTTGATAAAACTCTACTTATGCCCATTAAGTACTGATAATTTTTAGCATCTTTAAAAGACGATTCAAGGTATAAACCAAATAAGTCTCCAATTCCCCTCTCAAAGTCACTACCTACCTTTAATTCATTCCTTGATTTATAAAAAGACAAAGAAAAATCTGTATTCCCCCACAACGTTTTTGCCCTTACAGCTAATGAATCATTAGAAAAAGGTACTATACTCTCTACCGTAAAATCTTTTATTGGGAATGTAAGTATGAAGGAATTAATACCTTCTTCCAATACCTCTGGTTCCCTTTGTTTCTTTAAAAGTTGTATTTCTTTTATGTAATTAGTAGGATTTTTCCCTCGCCCAACTCCCCATATTATTGGTTGTTTACCTATTCCACAATATATTTCTTTTATCAAAAAAGCAATATATGCCTTTCTCAACCTAAACTTATCTTCCTTTGAAGATAAATTATATTCCTGGAGAGGATATATAGTTAATTTTGAATTCCTGGTAAAGGACAGCTCAATATCAACCTCTGATTTAATAATATCACTTTTTTCTTTAAAATCAGATTTTTCTAAGAAATCTCGTTGAATAGATATATTTGGATAAATTTTCTTCTCAAAAGCCCATAAGTTGCCTACCCAAATCAGGAATCCTAAGATTATTATTATCTTTATCTTCATAATCCTTTCTTCAAATATTCTTGAGTAAATAATCTATCAGGAATATAGCTGTAATCACAAGATATTATATCCAAAGTAGTTTTATAATCTTTTGTAAAGGCATTTTCCATAATGAATTTGGAAGGCATAAGTCTCTTACTAAATTCCCTTAGCTCTGAGTAGGTCAAAATTTTCAATAGCTTTCCACCAATTGTATAAAACTCTGCTTTAATGGGTAAATAATTATCATCTCTTATCCAATATTTTATCATATCATAAGTTACTTTCTTGTTTTTAGCTTTGAGTTGTAATATATAATGATTATCTTCCTTTTGCAAAAACTCTGCATTATAGTCCAAATTCAATCTTACCCTCATTATATCATCATGGACAAACTCACCCCCCATCATCTTCATCTTGCCTGTAAGCCTTATCACCTTCTCTACAGAAGGTAAATACATCCAGACATTATCCCCCCTCATTAAGATTTTAAGTCCACGCTCTTGAGGAGGTTCTAAAAACTCAACCAATGCTTCATCATAACCTTTTATATAAACCCTCATTAATTTCTTATATTCTTTTTCAGGTCTACAGATAATCATTTTTGCAGTATAAGTTATTTGGTCTGGATACATAGCCTCATCTACCTGTTTCAATATACTATTTGTATCTACTCCGACCAAATTATTACAATTTAATGTCAGTAAAAGTAGTATTATTATTATTCTCATATAAATCTCAATGCCTCTGCAGGTTTTATTTTTGAAGCCCAGAATGCTGGATATAGACCTCCTATAATAGTAGTAATTATTGTTAATATAAATGCAAGAACCATTTTATCAAGGCATACAATAGGTCTCATATAGACTAATCTTTCGGTTCCTGGAGGCACATAAGGTATACCTATAAAATGGATTACTTGTGTTATACCTGCACCTAAGATACTACCAAGCAATCCGCCAAAGATTCCTATTATTAATGATTCACACAAAAACAAACCTACAATTTCTCCTCTTCTTATTCCAAATGCAGTCATTGTACCTATCTCCTTTGTTCTCTCAAATACCGCCATTAACATAGTATTGCAAATACCTAAGGTTATTAAAAAAAACATAATCAATTCAATAATACCTGTTGTAAATTTATTCATATCCATTACCTTTCTATATAAAGTAGCAAGATCAGCCCATAAATGAACATCAATCTTTTCCCATCTGTATTTATCTTTAATAAATGCTCTCAAAATTGAGGCAAATTTAGGAGCTAAATTAATGTCTTCTAAGATAAGAATTATATTACTTACTTTATTTTCTTTTATATTAAGTAAATTATAGGCGGTGGGGAATGTAACATACAAGAGTATATTATCAACTTGAGGTTGCCCACTTTTGAATATTCCAACTATCTCTACATCAACTGCATTCAGTGCACCTTCTATAGTATTTGAGATTAATGTTACTGCATCTCCTACCTCTATGCCTAAGTTTTTAGCCAACCCTATACCTATTACACACCCATTTTCCTTATATGTAGATAATTTTTCTCCCTTATCTACATCCAATAGACAAAAGACTTCATATTCATTAACAGGATCAACAGCAATACCACTAAATATAGCAGTCTTTTCAGAAGTTGCAATCATACCACCAAAATTCAGCCTTTTTGTCCTAGCTAAAATACATTTTTGTTTTTCTAATAATTTGTCTATCTCTTTAGGATAGGATATTAACATATCAAGTGGTGACATTAGTTCTTTTTCTAAATATCCCTTATGCATTATTTGAATATGTCCAGTTTGGGTATGAATAATAGCTTTAAGCCATCCTTGTCGCATATCCTCTAAAAATCCCTCTAAAAATATAGTAATAGTGACCGCGGTTGTTATCATGATAACTATTAAAATTGTCCGTCTTTTATGTCGTCTTATATTTTTTAAGGCAATCTTTATATATTTAACCATATCTTTTAATTATTAATTTCCTCCAAACCCAGATATTAAAAGCAGTGTGAGAAACAAAAGGGATTAATATATTATGAGTTGAAATATATAATATCCCAAATACAATACCGGCTAAAATTTTTAATATGATCGTCTGCAAACCAAAGTAATAATGATTTAGTCCAAAAAAAAGTGAAGATAACATTATACTACCCCATCCATCTAATGAGAAATCATTTCTCAATACCGTAATTAAAAATCCTCGCCAGATAAATTCTTCGCAGAAACTTATTCCAATTGATAATAAAATAAGAATGTAAAACTTAGGATAATTTTTTTTAAAGCAGTTGCACTCCCTACAAAAATTCTTTCCCTAAGAAAAGGTAGATATTTAGAAATTGTTTTAAAAAAGATAGTTGAATAAAATTCAAAGTAATATAAACCAATTCCTACCAATATTCCACCTCCTAACATCACTAATTGAGTAAGTTCAATGGGTAATCCCAACCCCATTCTATTTATTACACCTGTGTGTATTGTTACAAAGAATATTATTACAAAAAATACTAAAAGGAATAAAAAATAGAGGTAAAAATCACGCTGTTCAAAGATAACTATTCCTTTTTCTCGATATATCATTGTATGTAATATATAACTTATCATAAATAATAATCCTATTACTAATGGAAACGAGAATACTGTACCCACTCCAAAAATAATCCATTCCTTCATGACTATTCCTTCTCCTGTAATTTACCTACACTCATAAGGAGTGTAATGAATTCATTTTTACCATCAATATTTAATAAATTGTTTAATTCATTCTCAAAAAATCCCGCAATAGCACATGTACCTAACTTTAAAGCAGTAGATGTTAAGTAGACATTTTCTCCAACAAAACCTGCATCCATATGGATGTATCTATATGCTCTAATCTTATATTTCCACAATAACCTTTCCATTACACAACTCAATATTATAATAGCACTTGAATCATGAATAAACTCTTGATTCACACATAAATTAACCAATTTCCTTCTAAAATTACCTTCATAAATAAGTTCTAAAGAATGTTCAATAGGATTATAATGGTAAATCCCTTTCTTTAATTCATCTACTTTATTTGCAGCCAGATAAAGCTCTATAGATTGTAAGCCACCAGATGAAGGAGCCATTCTAAGTGGAAATTTACTGGTGTTATAAGCTGATGTGTACCTTCTTATGCCATATGAAAAGTAAAGTAATGTTGAAAGTTCTCTTAAACTTAAAGGTTTTCCTGAGTATTCTCTTTTTGAACGTCTTGATTTTAAAATCTTATCCAATGAGAAAGGTAAAGGTAAGTAATCTTGAGGCAAAAGAAATTTTTCTACATCATTATAATTTTTAATTAATGGAGGAGCTTTAACAGATGATAGTTCTTGAAATTCAAAACCTTGTTTCATCATGTCTTCTAAATCTGTTTTTAATGATTCATGAATGATTGAGAACTCACTTATTTCCCCTTTTTTTCGGGCTTTACTTAATATATTATATATTATCTCTTGTTCCTTAACATCCAAATCCCCTATGAATTTTATAAGCTCATTCTTTTTTGTTTCCTTCATCCTGAATACCACCTTCCTTTCCTAAAATTGATATTATTGTTAAGGTAACACCTTCTACCCCATCAAGATTTAGCAATCGATTGATTTTGTTATCATAAAAATTTTTAAAAAATACAAGGTCTAATCCATTATTAAAGCTCACCTGAGACAAATGGTGAATTAGACAACCTGTTTCAATCAACATATTCCTATAACCCCGAGGACCATATAAAACCATATTTCTCCAAGGTATCCCTACTAAAAAAATAAGTCCTAATGTTCTTTCTAAAGGATCTTTTCCCTTTTCTATTATCCAAGTTTCTAATAAACCCATCTCTTTAGAACCTATCTTTTTTTCAAGCAGTAAATATTTGGTTAAAGGGATATATTTATATACCTTATGCTTATACAATAATAGTAAATCTACATTATAGAGCCATTCAGCCTCTTTACCTTCTTTTGAAAAATCAACAAACAATTTTGTCAGATTCTGAGGGAGAGTTTCAATATTTTTAAAGATATCTTCGGCTTCTTCCCTGTCTATATCTTCCTCTCTTACCTTACATGTTGTTGCAAGATACCAATTTTTAGCTTCTTTAATTATCTCTTCATCAGTTACTATACATTTACTTGTATATTCATTCAATTTACTATTTTCATGGAAAAGTTCAGCTATATTAGGGTATTTTGAAACAAATCTATATTGAAAATCAGTTATAGAGTTTTTCTCTAACTCTATACTATACAAAGAAGGGAATAAAGTACCTTTTAAGATACTTATTAATTTATTCTTAGTTAATTCTTTCATCTTTTTACCACTCCATATTATTTAACTTTATCTAACAACTCATATTTAACCCAACCACTTCTTGGTTCTAACTGTAGTGCCTTTTGGAAAAGTACTTTAGCTTCTGTTTTTTCGCCTCTTGATAAATAAACCTTCCCTAACCAAATATAACTCATATAGTAACCCGGACATAATTCTATAGCTTTTTTAAAGTATCTGATTGCTTTGTCTTTACTACCCCCAAATGCACTGGGAGTAAAGAAATAATTTCTTCCAAAGGCTAAATATCCTTCAGGATTTTGAGAATTAATCTCTATTGCCTTTGTGACTAATTTCTTCGCCTTTGAACCATACCAAAAGCCATAGATAATAGGGTTTTTAAAATCAAGTAATCTACCATATATATCACCCGCTAATCTGTAAGAATCTGAAAATTCTCTATTAAGTCCAATAGACCTTTGGCAAATTTTTAATGAAGACTCTAAATATCCTTGAGCTTTTCCCCTATCAATTTTTACAGAATCAAATAAATTAACCCAGCTATAATGAATCCTTGCCCAAAAATAATAATACAAGAAATTCTTTGGCTCTTTTTCAATACAATCCTTTATTAATTTTTCAACCTCAAGTAATCTTTTCTCTTCTAATGTTGCTTCTACCTCTTCTACTAAAGAATTTATTCTGTTTACCAAAGTATCCTTGAACAAATCTTTCAATACTATTTCAGCGAAACTCTTTTCTTCAGGTAACTTCATTTGACTTTCAGCATTTCCAATTGAACATATTAACAAAATCAATAATATTTTAAATATCTTATTAAACATTATCCTCTAACCTCCTGTTTTAGATTTTTCTAACATACTAATTATATCATAATTTTGGATACAGTTCAATCTTATTTTTTGACTATATCATACAAATGCATGTTTATATGCAGGTTTAGTTACTTCACAAGCAGGGCAGCGAGGTAGCTTCAATACCTCTTGAAAATCAATGGAGAAATCTTCAAAATTTATAAAGATTGCTCTCCCTACGGTAGGTGAATACTTCTTAATTAAAAAATTAATTACAAAAATTACAGCAAAATTACTTATTATATCCAGAAGAGGAGGGATTACTAAATTAAAATTTTTTATTCCTTCATCTTCCATATACTCCTTGTATAGTAAATATTCATCTCTAAGTCTAATAGTAGCTTCAGTTTGAATCTCAAATTCATTATAACATAAAGTTTCTCCGGGTATATAGGTAGGACCAATTATCCCCTGACTTCCATCAGCATAGACTGTTATCCATGGTTTCTTCATCGAAATAGCTGTTTTATTCATAGTGTGAAAGAGTTTAGGAGAGAAAAATTCTGAGTTTACTATTATAAAATCTGCATCCTTAAATACTCCATTTATTCTTTCTTCATCATCAAATCTACAGCTTATTCCCTTTATCTCATTAAATCCCAATAAAGGAAGATAATCTTGGAGAATTTCTACATAATCTTTATCTTCTTTAAAAAATTTAGGGGGGATATCAAAATATCGCATTTCAATTTCAGTGTTTTCTACCTTTCTTTCCTCATAAAATACTAATTTCTTTATCCCTAATTTTAAAAGTTGAATAATTATTCTACTACCTAAATATCCTGCACCTATTACTCCAATTGTATATTGAGACAATTCTGATTCTCCTCGAAGAATGGTTTTTAAATAGACACTTACTATATCTTTTTCAGGTTTAATCAGGACTTTTTTTTGGTAAAGCAAATTTATTAAAGATCCCATATCTTTACAATCGTCTTGTTTTATCATCTTCTTGGATATTAATTCTTCCAAGGAAGTGGGAGATTTGAAATACTTTATTGTTTTACCTAATAACCTTTTTCGATTCTCATCTTTCATAAGAAGAGAAAAATTAGACCTTACACCATGTTTAATCAACAACTCATCTTCACTACATAAAATAAATTTTAAATATGGATTTAAACTAAATTTACTTTTCTCCATTTACTTAACTCCTTTTCTTTAAAAAATTCAAGTCCACAGGTAGAAAAAAATCCTTCTTTTTCTACCTGCGGACTTCTGTGAGGTGGTTTACAATTCATCTTCATCTTCTTGATGTGTCATGTTTCCTATATGGCACCAACAGCAAGTACAGGTACAACAACACCACCCACCTGGGGCTACAGTAACATCTGCTCCCAGGTATTTGTCTTCTACTCGAGATATAGCACTTACTGACATTTCTTCTCACCTCCTTTTTCTTTAACTCACCCCCTTTTTTACTTATGGATAAGGGAGTGGATATTTTATTAGATCTCCAAAGGTCAATTTCTTATCTGTAATACCTAATCTTTGAGGGATTTCATAAAATCTTGGATGTCCTAAATATGGATATAAAGGCAAGAAAGGAAGTGTTAATTCTGGAATAAAGACCTTCACGAGTTTTATCTTTTGGAAAAATGAAGGGGTAAAATCAAAAAATATAGGATCAATCCCATAATTCTTCATTACCTTTAAAATAAAATCACACTTTTCTTTTGAATCTTTAAAATTCGCAGAAGGAATAGATTTTAAATAGATCTCATCTTTCCCCTCTAAGTACCACTTTAATTTATCCATATTCTTTCTATAACCATAAAAGGCTACTACTTTAAAAAAGATGTTAATCTTACTTACAGGATCATTAGGTCCTATATCAAACATGCGAGAAACAGCAAAGGCGTAGCCACTTGAAGGAATCAAAAGAGCCAATTTTAAACTCCTTTCTGCTTGAGTAAATTCATTAAGAGCTTTTATTAAAGCCTTTTCAACATCTATATCCGCTCCTCCACCAGGATAATATGCCCATCTTTTAAACCATCTATCTATTTCTATTGCTGTTATAACCGCAATTTCCTTAATATCTAATGAGTGATAGTAAAAGTCTATATTTGAGGGAAACTTATCAATGATTTCAAATAAATTTAAAAGTTCTCTAGAAGAAATTTCATTATGATTAATCTTTATTCGTGCAAGTGGTATCTTACATTGCCACCTTAAATTTATTGCATCTCGTTCTACTAATTCACAAATTCCATGATATATTGCTTCATATTCATTTATATGACTATCCAAACCTCCACTTGTTGCATAACCAATAATATCTTCTTTTGGATGTGCGGAATAAAATAACATAACCAACTGGACAGGAAGATATATCTCCTCTCCACTAATGAGCTTTTTACCTTTAATCCAACCTAAAAAAGAATCCTTTGTAAATCGTGTATAAAGAAAGTCTTTTTGATTATATTGATTTTCATGAAATAAATGTAATTCTTCAGGACTTATACAATTGATACCTTGTGAAATTAAAGAAGAATAGGTACCGTAAATGATTTCTTCTTTCCAGTCAAAATAGGTAAGAGAACCTACAACTCGTTCAATAGACTCACCTATAGTTCCTACAAGCATATCAGACAAAGTTGCTCCTTTCCCCCCGGCAAATAATGTGCTTTTCATTTCTACCTTCATAGAAGATATGCCTGTAATCTTTCTTAGAATATAATCCATATCATAATATTCGCTATGTCCAATATGAACTGGACATCCTCCTCTTGATCCATAATATGAAACCATCTTTTGAATAGGTCCTGTTAGAGGATTATATACCTTCCACATCTCCATTAAAGTTTCATAGTTCTCTTCTTTTAAAAATGAAGGTAAAACTTCTATGTTTTTATTTATGTATGTAAGATTTAGATTATAATGGCTCATTTAAATCACTCCCTTTATACTGTATACACTGCCATAAACCACGTTTTTAAATCTCTGAAATCGTAGTATTAAGTTTTTTTAATGACATCGAATATCGAATATCAGAATTTCGAATTATGAAATTCTGATAGGCTTTCTTTCCTTCGACATAGTAGCAAATAGATTTGCACCCGTTGCCCCTTGAGGCACAGAAGAAATATTAAACGAAATCGGCACACCGCTTACCCCAGTTCCATTAGTATAACTTACCTTGACTACTAATCCTTGAGGCAATGTCGTCCCTGCTTGAGCCTGTTGATTATCCCCTGATACCTTACTCATACTCACCGAGATACTTAGATTCATAGTTTCGTTTATCGTAACTGCCGGGTTAGCCGCAGATGAATGAACAGGTAAAACAACACAAAAAAAG
>SBAY01000141.1 GCA_005239945.1 Nitrospira sp. | reverse complement strand
GGGTAAGGAGGTTTTCTTTGGGAGCCGTGTGCGGGAAATCTGCACGCACGGTTCTGCGGAGGGGCGTGAGGGAGTAATCCCTCCGTCTACTCCACATATGCTTCCTACATTCATTCAAGGTTTGGTATAATACTCTTATCATCTAAAATATAAAAAAGATTTCTTGAAATTATCCAGACTACCTAATATAAAAAGAACGATTTCGCCTGTCCACATCAAAAAAATTTCAAAAATCAGCATAAAAAGGAACTTTGCTACTTCTTCGATAATATTGCTTATCATTTCTAATGAACCACCTAACAAAAAAGCTAAGCTACTGCGGGGGAATTACCACCAAACCCTGTAAGCAAAATAAAACCTTGAAATACCACAAAACCTCAATTACGACACCGCCCCCCGCAGTCAAGTTCCGGGTAGAATTCAGCGGTTACCCGACCAATCCCCCCACGGATCCGTACGTGAAGGTTTCCCTCATACGGTTCCTCAGTAACCAGAGCTTCGACACAACTCTGACGCATAACTTTGCTGCCCTGCAAGCTTTGTATCCCTTATTAAATACTCCCTCAGATGCTCTGGACGATCCTGGGTCTCGGCAGAGACCATTTTGCCAGGAATTTCTTGAACTTCTCCCATGGGATGTAGCCATCAGAACTCCTTCTGCTCAGCCAGTACTGCCATGCCTTCTTCTCATATTCATACACAACCTCCATCATCCGACTGTTACCTCTGATACCATAGTACCCATAGTAGCCCTTCAGTTTCTGGCTTAACTTATGGTACTGGTACCATATAGGCTCGTGGAGATTGTAATGACACCACTCCCAGAAGGTTCTCATGGCTCGCCGTAGGCCTTTCCTCGCTGTACTCCTCTTAATAACCCAGTATCCTCGAAGCGACTTCGTCCAGTAGTGGGTAAATCCAAGAAAATCGAATGTGCCGTTCCCACTTCCTGCCTCCTCTATTATGAGCTACTGCACGAACGGCTAATCCTACAGCTGCAGTAGTCTTACCTTTGCCTTCACCAGTATATACTTGAATCAACCCTTTTCTTTTCACCTCTAATACCTCCTCCTCTCTTCTTCAGAAACTACCAGAATATAGGGTTTAGAAGATATAGGATTTTTTTCTACCACTACCACTGTTTTATAAATCTCCTCTATAATCTGGTAATACAATATCTCCTCAGGAGTCCCAATCTTGTAAATTCGTCCCTTATTGATAAGAACGAGTCGCTGGCAGTATTCACTGGCTAAATTAAGGTCATGTAAAACCATGAGCACTGTTAGTCCAAGTTCTTTATTTAACCTTCTTATAAGGTCTAAGATTCCTACTTGATGGGTTATATCTAAATGAGATGTTGGCTCATCTAATAAAAGCAGCCTCGGCTCTTGTGTCAAGGCACGAGCAATGACCACCAGTTGCCTCTCTCCACCACTTAACTCTTGCATAAGTTGGTCTTTAAATTTAATAGTATCGGTTAAAATCATACCCTTTTTAGCAATCTCAAGGTCCTTTTTTGTCTCTAAGAATTGGCACCTTTCAAAATGAGGTATCCTGCCTAAAAGTACAAACTCCTCTACACTCATACCTGCTACTGCTGTAACACCTTGAGGTACTACTGCTATCCTTTTAGCCAATTCCTTATATCCCATCTGCCAAATATTTTTTCCCTCAAAGAGAATCGTACCTTTCTTTGGTTTAAGCACACGCCTGATTGCTCGAAGGAGAGTAGTCTTTCCTGAGCCATTAGGGCCGATTATACCTACAAGTTCTCCAGCTTCTATCTTAAAATTAATATCCTGCAATAAAAATTTTGAGTCATATCCACAGATTAAGTCTTTTATCTCAAGCATTTATCTCTCTCCAAGCAGTACAACGACTTGTTTCTTACCTAAAGCATAAACAAAGAGAGTACCTCCTAATATACCAGTAATTACTCCGACAGGCAATTCCAAAGGTGAGATAATTATCCTTGCTAAGGTATCACAAAGGATTAAAAAAGTTGCCCCAGAGATGAAAGAACTTATTAAAAGAATCCGATGGTCTCCTCCAACAAACATACGCACAAAATGAGGCACCACTAATCCTACAAAACCAATTATTCCAGCTACAGCGACACTACAACCCGTAAGTAAAGAGGCAAGAATAAAAAGTAACCTCTTTGTTTTTTCTATATTTATACCTAAATGTAGAGCTTCCTCTTCCCCTAAAGAAAAGGCATTAAGCGAAAGACAAAAAAGATAAGAAATAATCAGTCCTAAGATAGATACTGAAACTACTAATTTTATAAGAAACCAATTTGGTTCTTCTAATGAGCCCATTATCCAAAAGACAATGCCGTGAAGGTCTTCTGTATGGGAAACAGCCATTATGAGCATAATCAAAGAGGAGGCAATAAAACTTATCATTACTCCTGTAAGAAGAAGTCCTTGAATCTTTAGTATACCTTTTCTTATGCTTAAAGAATATACAAGGATTATAACTAAGATAGCTCCCAGAAAACCAAAAAGAGGTAAAGAAAAAATACCTAATGTATGATTAAATCTTAAAATAATGTTTAGACATACACCTAAAGCTGCTCCTCCTGAGATACCTAAAGTATATGGTTCAACTAATGGATTGCGAAACATTCCCTGCAGAATTACACCAGCTAAACTCAATGCCCCACCAACAGCAAAACCTAATATGATTCGTGGTGCACGAATATCAAAAAGGATACTATATTCCATCGTTCCTTTACCTTCAAAAATCACCCCCAAAATTCTCTCTAAAGATATACTCACTGAACCTATACATAATGAGAAAAGGACTACTCCTAAAAGCAAACTACACAAAACTAATATCCAAAGCATCCAGCGAGTAATTTTCTTTCTCATTCTATTTCTTCCCCAGGATGTAGGATACAGACAAATTCCTCTAAAGTTTTTACAAAACTTACTGGTGTAGGGCTGGTGACTTCATCAGTATCTATAATATAAATTCGCCTATTCTTTACTGCACTCAAAGTCTTATATCTTTCCCAGATTTTTTTCTCTTCATCCCCTACAATACCCATTGTAGTAATAATTATTACATCAGGATTTGCCTTTAGTGCCTCTTCTCTTGAGTAAATACCTTCTTCTTCCTCTTTAGCAATATTTACTCCGCCAGCAAATTCAATATAATCATTTACAAAGTAACGGCCTGTGGCTACAAACAAAGGCTTTGCTCCTACCTGAACAAGGACTTTTGGTTGAGGCAGATCTTTAACCCTTTTCTTGATGGAGTCTACCTTGTCTACCGCCTCTTTTATAATCCCTTCTGCCTTCTTCTCTTCCCCAACAAGTTTACCTAATTCCAAGAACTGGTTACACATGTGATTAAAATTATTTGAAGTAGGGAAGGTAACGATTTTGAGCCCTAAATCTTCTAATCTCTCTTTTGCTTTATGCTCTGTTAAGGATGTTGCCAAAACTAAATCAGGCTTGAGATTAAATATCTTCTCTATGTTTATCTTTATTACTGTACCTATCTTCTCTTTCTTCTTTGCATCAGCAGGGTTGGTACAGTAAATAGTATTAGCTATTAGTCTGCTATCAGCCCCTAAAAGATATAGTGATTTGGTTATAGAAGGACCTAAAGAAATTATTCTTTGAGGAGGGAAAGAAAGTTTTTCTTCTTTCTTGGCTGAATTAGCCGAAGGCTTTAATAGGGCATAAGAGGCTATTGCACAAATACTAAGTAAAGATGCTATTATTAAAGATACAGGTATTATTTTTCTTCCCATTATTTTAAATCTCCTTTAAATCCTCACTTAATAAAACCTTCCCTATACCCTGTTTAGCTAATGCAGTACAGCCTTTACAGTCAAAATTACATCCGGAAAGACTAATCCAACATTTTTCCCCTTGATCCGGATGTTCAGCGAAAGTTAATAGAGGTATTTTTCTTTTTTCCATTTTTTCTTTAAACCTTAAGCTCCAAAAACCAATGCTTATCTTTTAATATCTTTTTACCAACAATAAACTCAACAGGCTTTTTAAAAATAGGTCCATCATAGACAAAGCTGTGGTATTCACCTCTTTCACCGCAGAGGTCAATATTCACTAAAGCTTCTAATGTGTCTATAAACTCTTTATCTATCTTGCGGCCAAGCCATTCTTTGCCTAAAAATTGTGCATTAGTAGCTACCACTATAGCCTTAAAGCCTACCCGGATAAAGTCCTCAAGCAAATTCTTTCTATTTTCCTGCCATAAAGGTAATATTGGTCTTATACCTATCTCTTTACAGACTCTTTCTACCCAATCTCTATGCTCTTGAAGGTCAATGTCTCCAAATACACCCGCTTGAATACCTTCTTTTTTTAAACCTAAGACTGCTTTTTTGAACTCTTCTTCATAAGTTCTCCAAGCTACCTTTCTTTGAATAATAGGAATTCCTAAAGATTCTGCTTGTAACTTTAGTAATTTTGAACTAACCCCGTGAGACCGGGAAACTTTACCATCCTCTGATGTCATATTCAAAAGGTATTCAACCTTAAAATTACCAAGATTTTTTACTCGATAACAAGCTAAAGATGTGTCTTTGCCACCACTCCAAGAGATAAATACCCTCACCTATATATCCTCCAATCCACAAGATATGCTTCACTTCGTTCGGCAAAAGCGACCCACCTTGTGGGTACCCCGAGGTTTCAAGGAGTCAAGGGTTCGAGGGTCTCTTTCTCTCACTTGAACCCTTGAAATCTCGACTCCTTGAACCCTATATTGGTTAAAATTTTTTCAAATTCCGATGCTGCAAGATATAAAGTTAAGCAAAGAAAATTGATATGTTGTTTTTTGGAGAAGTCCCACACATTTTAAGATTACCGTTGCGGGGCGTACCTTGAATATCACGAGGACTTCCTCTATTTATCTAACTTTTTAAATAAGTTATTTTACAATAGATATAAGAATGCTTATATAAGTAAATCCTATACTCATTACAGCAATCACTATTCCAAAAAGCCACCCTATCATTTTATGAATCTTTTTAAATCTTTCGTCCATCAATTTTCGCAAAGCAGAAAGTTCTCAGTCAAGATGAAGGATATGGTTAAATTGTGACTGCAATAGTAAGGGTATAGCATTCTCTACTGTTAATTGTCCTTCTTCTTCAATTTGTTTTCGAGCCTTCTTTACTGCATTATTAAGAAAATTCTGCAAAATTTCATCCTCTACCGTAATTATCACCTAATTCTAATAATATCATACTTATCTATAAAAATCAAGACATTTATTTTTCTGTGTGGGCGCCCCCATTGTCGGTAAACTTTAATCAGCTTGTTGCAACTTCCTATTCCCCACAGCTCATCCACCCGAGCAAATCGAGACAGCTCCATCGCCTTGTTAAACTATTTTTTACCACGAAGAGCACGAAGGACACGAAGATTTTACAAGACAAATCTCTTTATTCCTCCCTTTAATCTTCTGGACTTTCGTGAATTTTGGTATAATCTAACCACAGAGGCAGTAGAGTAGAAACAGACTTCCCAGATATATCCTGTTTCATCTGCCCCCCTCATCAAACCGTGCGTGCGGTTTTCCCGCACACGGCTTTCCGACAGGCTTCATCTCAAGCATTCACATTCGTCAATGAGTCAG
>SBAY01000214.1 GCA_005239945.1 Nitrospira sp. | reverse complement strand
ATTTACATTAATCCCGAAGGGATGATATTATGGTAGCATTCATTGAATAATTACCATTAAACCCTGAAAGGGTGGCATTATTGGGTTTGCCACAATAATGTCACCCCTTTGGGGTTGAGATTTGTTTGTTATGTTTGTTTGGCTACAATAATGTCACCCCTTTGGGGTTCTGGTTACTTGTCTTTTCCCTACCGTTCACTGCCCCATTACGTTTTTGTTAATTTTTTTCTTGACTTTTTGATGTAATTGTGATAAAATAAAGAAGAACTGTATAATAACTTGTTATACGCAATCAGCTATTATCAAAAAGTCCTGTGGATGTATAACCCTATTAAATTGAAGTACTTAATAAATAAAGTGATGATCCAATGTAGCATTTTTATCCGATTTTCATGCAAGAAAAAAGACCAAAAAATAACTTCAATTCAGACATTAGATTTAGAGAAGAAAAATGTGCAGTAGCAATCATCAATGAAAGAAATAATTTTAAAATGCTAATTACTAATTGGACATTGGATTATTTTTGGTTTCTACAATCATTCACTTTCACAAAAAAGCCTGAGGAGCCGAAAAGTCTGATGTCTTAAGTCTAATGTCTGAATTGAAGAAAAATAATAGGAGTCAAACTACAATTTATTCTAAATAAAAAGGAGGAAATGAAATGGCCGAGAAGATGTCTGTTGAGGAAATAGCCGAGGCAATGTATCAAATGATAGCCGAATATGCAGGTAAGAAAAAGTTTAAACCCAATGACTTACCTAAAGAGATGGTTGTCCAGTACGGCGAGGATATGGTTTCCAAAGATGATGCCAGGAAGGCAGTCAATATGTTGATAGATTCAGGAAGATGTGTTTATACCTACTTTGGCGGCACATTCATTGAGGTGCCACATCAAGAAGGAGCGGCGATGTAATGAAGAGAATAGGACTTATATGACCTATATGACTTATTCCTGAATCCCCAGCGAAGGAGGTTACTATGGCAATAGTACTTAAAACACGAAAACGGGCATTAGATAAAATTGGTCTACGAGGAGGGAGAGAAACCTCTACCCTGAGACCTAAATATACCCCAAAAACACCACCCTGTACCTTCACCTGCCCAAGTGGAACAGATATCAGGGGGTATTTAACCACCATCAGTCAGTCAGAAGATTATAAAAGGACTTATGCTCAATCATTTGAGCTGGGTTGGTATATTTTAGTGGACAAAAATCCATTTCCAGCGGTTTGCGGCCGGGTATGTCCACATCCTTGTGAAAAAGAATGTAACCGCAAGGAAAAGGATGAGGCACTTTCGATTAACAGCGTAGAGCGATTTATTGGTGACTATGGCATTAAGAATAATCTGGCACATAAACGGCTTTATCCGGATACATACCCGGAAAAGGTAGCCGTTATTGGCTCGGGACCGTCAGGGCTTTCCTGTGCCTACCAATTAGCCAGAAGGGGCTACCGGGTAACGGTTTTTGAGTCATACCAGAAAGCAGGCGGTATGCTCCGCTATGGTATTCCCAGGTACAGATTACCCGAGGATATCTTAGACGCTGAAATTAACAAGATTTTAGCCCTGGGTGTTGAAATTAAATACAACACCAAAGTTGGCAACGACATTTCCTTTGAACAGTTGCAAAAGGAATACAATGCCATCTATGTAGCTATTGGTGCGCATAAAGGGCTGAATTTGAATATTCCAGGTGAAGATGCAGAAAATGTCTTTACCGGGGTCAATTACCTGAATAAGATTAATTCCGGTCAACAGGTAGCATTGGGCGACAAAGTGCTGGTTATTGGTGGTGGAAATAGTGCTATCGATGCGGCCAGGGTCGCCAGAAGACAGGGGGCAAAAGTAACTATCCTCTACCGTAGAACTAAGGTAGAGATGCTGGCCATCGAACACGAGGTTAATCAGGCAGAAGAGGAAGGAATCCATTTAGAACTGTTGGTTGCCCCGGTTGAGGTTTTAAAAGAAGGCAATCGTGCCGTAGCACTGAAATGTATCCGCATGGAATTAGGAGAGCCGGATGAGAGTGGTCGGAGAAAACCGGTACCTATTGCCGGTTCTGAATTTACGGTAGAGGCAACAGCAATTATTGCCGCCATCAGTCAGGTACCTGTCTTTAGTGGGTTAGACCAACTTAAGAATGATAAAGGTTGGATTACGGTTGATGGCCTGGGACAAACCTCGTTGAAAGGAGTATTTGCTGGTGGGGATGTTACCAATCAACTTGGGCTTGTAACCGAGGCAATTGGGCTGGGCAGGATATCCGCCGAGGCAATAGATAATTACCTGCGAGAAAGAGAATCAGCAAAGGTTGTTACACCCCCAGTGATTCGCCATACCAATATGAATTTTAATTATTACGAGCCTCTGACACGAATACAAACTTCATACCTCGCTCCTGCACAACGGGTAAGTAATTTTAACGAAGTAGCCTTTACCATCGATGAATCTGCAGCAATAACAGAGGCAAAGAGATGTATGAGCTGCGGGATGTGTTTTGATTGTGATAATTGCTATACCTTTTGCTCGGATAGTGCTGTGAAGAAACAATCCAAAGGTCAGCATTACGAATTTAATCTGGCACTCTGCCAGGGTTGTAAGAAATGCGCCGAGGAATGTCCTTGCGGGTATATCGATATGTTGTAGGCGTTTAGATTTCAGCTGTCAGTCAGTTCTCTGCGTGTCCGTATTTCTGGGGTAAATTAAGGGAATAAAGCAGCAATTCTCGTTTTGGATTTTTTGCCCGATTTAACTTATAGAAAATATTAACTCCGTTCTTTAGAGCGGAGCAGAGGAAGACTTTCCAAAATGGGCTTTAGCCCTGAAAAACAATTAAGAATCATGGCTAATGTAGGGAATAATTCAAATTGACCCAAAAAGGATAATTTAAGGGAACCAAATAACCTTGAAAAATAAAGGAATTACACAAATGGAATAAAATACATT
>SBAY01000300.1 GCA_005239945.1 Nitrospira sp. | reverse complement strand
GCTACGCTCCATCCCATCTTCCACCAGCCATACCATTACACAGTTATCTAGATTACTCAATTATAAACATCAATATAACATATTATACGAGGAGGTATAGCAATAATGAAGAAGGTAGAGGCAATAATTAGACCGGAGAAGTTGCAGGAGGTAAAAGAGGCATTAAGTAAAGAGGGAATAGTTGGTATGACTGTCCTTGAGGTAAAGGGACGAGGAGAACAGGGTGGCATAACTCTTGAATGGCGGGTTGGAGAATATAAAGTAGATTTTCTTCCAAAAATTAAATTAGAAATCGTGGCTGAGGATGACAAGGTTAGCGTTATCATCAAGACAATATGTGCGTTGGCAAAAACAGGTGAGGTAGGCGATGGAAAGATATTTGTCTTACCGGTTAGTGAGGTAATAAAAATAAGAACCGGTGAGCAAAGCAATTAAAGGAAAAATTTTGGCAGACTTAGAAAAAGCGTTATAGTCGGTAAGGAAAAGTCGAGCCAATTGGGAAATAGCACACGGATTTTCATGGGTGAGACGGATTTTCACGGATTTTTTATTTAAAATTTATCCGTGTTAATCCGTCTAATCCGTGTTCTATTCCTTTTCAATCTCAAAAAGCCTATTTCCCGCATGCCTCAAAAAAATTACTTGACAAATATTTAAATATCATGTATAATATAAATCAAGATTAGCAAAGAGGCAATGTCGCCTTTTTTCACTAAGTAGTCACTAAGTAGTGATGAAGATAAAAGTGAGAAAAAGCTTTTTTTTTATAATAGACTAAAAAAGGTACAAGGTTTGTGCCAGAAGAACAAGGGTGTTCAACTTATAAGGTTAAGATTGAACACCCTTTTTTTATTATACTCTAAAGAAATCAGATTTGCAAAAAAAGGGGTAAGGGTTCAAGGGTAAGGAAGAAGAGAGCGGGTTTCTCTTTCTTACCCTTGAACCCTTAAACCCTTTTAAATCAACTAAATTGGAGTGTTCGGATGGAAAATATATCTTATCCTGAATTAATAAAGTCTTTATCAAAGATAAGTAAAGCCATTACCTCTGAATTATATTTAGAAGATATTTTGCGTCTTATTGTAACTGTAACCGCAGAGGTAATGGACTCTAAGATATGCTCTTTGATGTTGATAGATGAAGAACATCAGGAATTAGTCATCCGGGCGACCCAGTCGATTAGCGAAGAGTATGTTAAAAAATCACCTTTAAAGATTGGGGAAGGGATTGCCGGTAAGGTAGCCAGAGAAAATAAGCTCAGAATTGTCCTTGATGTTACCCATGAGTCAGAATACAAATACCAGGATATGGCTAAACGCGAGGGGTTATGCTCTCTTGCCTGTATTCCGTTAAGTGTCAAGGGTAAGGTAATTGGTGTCATCAACTGTTACACCGCAATCCCACATGAATTTACTAATGAAGAAATCGAACTCCTGACTATAGTGGCTAATCAGTCAGCTATTATTATAGAAAATACGGAATTAATCGTAAAAACTCGGGTTATTTAAGAGGAGTTAGAGACGCGAAAACGGCTTGAACGGGCAAAGGGAATATTGATAAAGGAAGAAGGGTTGACCGAAGAGGAGGCATATCTTAAAATTCAACACTACGCAACGGCTAAACGCATATCTATACGAGAGGTCTCTAAGGCAATAATCTTAACTTATGAGATGAAAAAACAAAGATGAGTAAGACAAATAAAGAAGAACTTACCTTAGAACAAGCTATGGAAATACTTGAGGATATGTTCATCAACGACGATGACAGGACTCTTTATGAGTTTATCCTTGAGGTGCTGGGACGGCCGATGATTGAGAAAATGATGGAAAAAAACCAAAGGAAGGGTTCGAGGGGTTGAGGGTTCAAGGGTTCAAGGGCAAGAAAGAGAAACCTTCTCTTTTCTTTCTTACCCTCGAACCCTCGACCCCTTGACCCCTCGAACCCTTATTAGGAACTAAGGAGGATAACTTGGAAATCGTTGCCTTTTGTTGTCATAATTCTTTAGATAATATACCGGCTATACGTAAGATTAAAGATACCTCTCTTCAGGTGAACTTACTTCCCTGTTCAAGTAAGATAGAGGTAGGGCATCTACTTTCAACCTTTGAAAAAGGGGTAGATGGGGTGATGGTGATTGGCTGCTCCGAAGGTGAATGTCAGTTTGTCGATGGATGTCTCATAGCCAGAGGAAGGGTCTTATATACAAAAAGGCTCTTGAATGAAATCGGGCTGGGGGAAAACAGAATCGAGTTTTTCACCCTCTCAAGCGACGAAGAATTTGCTAATGCAATAGAAACAATGAAGGAGAGAGTAAGATAGAAATTAGAAATTAGAAATTGGAAGGAAAAACAGATGTAACTTCCTTATTCTTTTTCTAATTTCCATTTTCCAATTTCTAAAGTAATGGAGGATAAATGCCTAAAAAATATCATATTAAACCAAAACCGACTTTGAATAGATGGACATCACCGGGTAAATATGTCATTATCGAACAGGACCAATATTGCCTTCATTGCCCAACGAATGCCTGCATCAAAAGAAAATGTCCTTATAATGTCTATACAGAACGCAGGTTTGATACTGTCCAATTAAGGGACATAATCGATTATCTTTGCAAAGGGTGCTTTCGCTGTATTCAGGGCTGTTTAAATAATGCCATCTCAAGAACGCTCAACCCTGAATATCTTGTTTTGGGTGATGAATACTGGACGCCTGAAATAATTACTTCTACTTATCAACAGGCAGAGACAGGTAAAATTCCGGTTTCTGGTGCTGGCTATGGCGGTCCATTTACCGGATTTGGCTTTGATTCAATGTGGACAGATATGAGTGAGATTGTCAGACCAACAAGGGATGGAATTCATGGTCGGGAATATATTGCTACCAATATTGACCTGGGTAAAAAACTCTCCTTCCTGGAATTTGATAAGGAAGGGAAACTGATTTCCGAACCACCTGCCCTGCTTGATATACCTCTGCCCATCATCTTCAATCCGCTGCCTTTTGGTGTATCGAATCAAAGGTTAATATTAGCTCGTGCCAAAGCCGCCAAGATTCTTAATACCTTTATGATTATCAACGAAAACGAGTTGAGCCCTGAAATCCTTCAGTATCAAAATCATCTTATTCCCTTGCTGAATGGAGAGATTGTTGAGAATAAAGTAAAGGGATTCCGGGCGGTGGAGTTTGTGGACAAGGATGATGTTTTGGAACTTATAGACAAGGCTCGGACTGTAAATCCAACGATTGTTACCTCAATCAGATTAGAGTTTAAGCAAAAAACAGTGTCTAGGGTATTGGAGTTAGTCAAAGGAGGAGTTGATGTAATCCACCTTTGTGCTGATGAGAATGGCAAGGAATTAAACGCTACAAATCCGCGTTTTATCAAGGAGATAATTCGTGAGGTTCACTTGAGTTTAGTTAAACAATCTTTGCGGGACAGTGTAACCTTGCTTGCATCTGGCGGCATTGCCGAGGCAGCGCATTTAGCTAAGGCAATCATAAGTGGTGTCGATGGCTGCGCTATTGATTTGCCGTTGTTACTTGCCTTAGAATGCCGACTTTGTAAAAATTGCGTTGAAGGTCTTCCCTGCCCGGTGAAAATAGAAACTATTGATGCCCAATGGGGAGCAAACAGAATGGTTAATCTTATGAATGCCTGGCATTCACAATTGATTGAGGTTATGGGTGCTATGGGTATCCGTGAGGCAAGACGACTTCGGGGAGAGGTTGGTCGGGCAATGAATTTTACCGATCTGGAGGAGGAATCCTGGAAGATTTAATCCACAGATTACACAGCGCAGCAGAGCCGCAACCAAATCCCAACCTAACGGTTGGAAAAGGAGGTTTATCGCTTTAACCACACCAAGGTATG
>SBAY01000318.1 GCA_005239945.1 Nitrospira sp. | reverse complement strand
TTCCCCGCAAGACTCGGCACTACCCTGATGGCTAATCTTTGAGTAGGCTGGACTTTCACCAGCTTAACCTGAAAAGCTTTTCTTGGCGCACTCAAAGGGGTTTTCCCCTCAATTTTCCCTCCCTTAAAAATTACTCTTATTCACAAACATTATAAAACTCAGGGAATTTCTGTTTGTGTGTCCAAAATATCACCAAAACAATTCCGAGCAGTCCTAAGAATAAATGATCTTTTATAGTCATCTTTGATTTAGTGGTATTTTTTTCGCTTCAGCGGGTAGTCTGGTGAGGCTAAAGTAAGAGCCAATTTATCTGCCTTTTCAAAAGAATTTCTGAAAACTATGCTGAGCATTGGCAGCAGTTGTTTTAACCGATTCAAGATATGGCCGGCTTTAATATCTACGCCATAGATAGACTGTAACTCCTCATGCAAAATAGGAATAAATTGTAAACTTAAATAGATAATTAAGACCATGTCTTGGACAGGTAGTCTTATTTTTTTTAATGGGCTTAATAAACATTCTAATCCATAGCATAAATCTAATTCTGCCGTAGTTGTAGTTAGTATAGAAACGAACAGGACTAACACTATTAATTTTGAGGTAAACAATGTTCCCAGGTATAACCGTTGACTTAAAGAATACGCTGAAACAGGTAGCAGATAGATTAAAAAGGTGAATATTAAAAACCAACTCAATGGCCGTAATTGCCCTAAAATATAACCTGGTTGTAAATGGGCTAAAATAATCATTAATGACAAAATAAATATTAGGATACCTAATCTGATAAAATTATCGGTTAATAAGGTAAATAAAAGTAAAAATACTGTCCCGAGCAATTTTGTTCTTGGGTCTAAAGAATGAATAATAGAGTTACCGGGGATATATTGTCCTGATTTCACCTTGGAATCCTCATTAATATAGGAATTAGGTAAATGGTAATCAGGTAATCGGTAAATATTTGTTAGTTATCTGATTACCATTTACCGATTACTATTTATCATTCACCTGATACCTGATTAATTATACCATTATCTTTTTAATATAGTCAAGTAAAATTCTTTAGATGTTATAATACCCACTCCTGCCTTGATTTTATTAGACTCACCTGACACCTGACACCTGACGCCTGATATTTATTTTAGATAAGCAATAAAAAATTTAAAAAAACTCTTGACAGAAATTATTTTTTGTGGTATAATTTAATTAAGATCAACACGAGGGTGTTGTTAAGTATAAAAAGTTACAAAAATACATCTAATAAGTAAGGAGGTGACAAAGACAATGAAAAAAGAAAAAGGATTTACACTTATTGAATTAATGATAGTCGTTGCTATCATAGGCATTCTGGCAGCCATTGCCATTCCAAGATTTGCTCAGTTGATTGATAAAGCCCGTGAGGCAGGAGCAAGGGGAAATTTAGGTGCCATAAGAAGTGCAACGGCTATTTATTATGGAGATAATAGAGGACAATGGCCATGCAAATTAAATAACACTGGATTTACAGGTCAGGGCAATGAACCCTTCCCAGCGTATGTTCCAGGTTACATGGCGAGAATTCCTAAGGCAACCTTACAAAGATCCAATCAACACAACAATAAAGAAGACGTAGCGTATGTGACGACAGGTCCAAATGACAATATCTCCAAATCTCAAGTAACTGGTAGTCATCTGGGAGGTTGGATATACTCATCCAATAGTGGAGATTGTAGAATCAATTGTTGTGAGCGAGATACTCTTTCAGTTAATAATCCAGATTCACAACTTTATTACTCCAATTATGGACATGAAGAACTGTAATCGCAACTTAAGTTGTTAAGTGGTTCTTTAACAACAAAAACAAAAAAGAGGTTGGTTAATTTTTAATCAACCTCTTTTTTAATCTGTGGTGAAAAAATATAAAGTAAGTCTCAATGAAATTTTGGATTTTCGATTTTCGATTTTCGATTGAAGAAATCCAAAATCCAAAATCCAAACTTAAAGGATGATATATTATTGAGAAAAAAAAATAGACCAAAATCAAAAATTTATGAGCTTATATTTGAGGTAATAATACCCGCCTTAATTTTAGCCCTAATCATACGCACTTTTGTTATCCAGGCATTTAAAATTCCTTCTGAATCAATGGTTCCCACCCTTCAAATAGGAGACCATCTCTTTGTCCTTAAATTTGCCTATGGAATAAGTATTCCTTTTATCGATAAAAAGATAATGGAATGGAATTCGCCCAAACGGGGGGATATTATAGTGTTTCGTTATCCTGATGACCCTAAAAGAGACTTTATTAAAAGAACTATTGGACTTCCTGGGGAAAAAATACAGATTAAACATAAACAAGTTTATATTAATGATAAATCGTTGGGGGAAGATTATAAAATTCATACAGATATTTCTGGTATAGAACAACCTACTCGTGATATGTGGGAAAAGGCAATAATTATTCCGCAAGATTCCTATTTTATGATGGGTGATAATCGTGATTCAAGTCTTGATTCAAGGTTTTGGGGACCTTTATCTAAAAACCTGATTAAGGGAAAGGCATTTATTATTTATTGGCCCCCCTGGAGAATTAGACTCATTAAATAAGTTCTCGATTGGGTAGGGAAGAAAGGTGGAAAAGTGAGATTCATCTCATGTTTTATTCCTTGCTTACTTACTCACTTTCTCCCATAAGGAAACTAATTAATGAGGTTAAACAAAAAAGATTTATGGATAATATTTTTATTTTTAAGCCTGGTAATTATCTTCTTTGGACAGATTTTGTTCACCCAGGCTACTTATATCTTTAGAGATTTCTATCATAGTGTTTACCCCACACGATACTTTGCTTCCCAGTGTATAAAAGATGGACATTTCCCCTTCTGGAATCCTTACCTTTATTTTGGGTTTCCCTTCTTTGGTTCGCTACAACATGGCCTTCTAAATCCCCTATCTTTTTTAATGTATATTTTACCTTTTGATATTGGATTTAAATTATTTATTGTCAGTCATTTTTATTTAGCTGGAATTTTTATGTATCTATTAATGCGAGATTGGAAGGTAGGTAAAGTTGCTTCCTTAATTGCGGCGCTCACTTATACCTTTAATGGATACATCCAATCTATAGATACTTTTAGTCAGATAACTTCTGCCTGTTGGACTCCACTTATATTCCTATTTTACAATCGGGCTATTATTACTTTAAAATTTAGATATGTGGTACTGACAGGTATATCTTTAGCCTTCCAGTTTTTAGGAGATGAGCTAACAGTTTTATATGCTACCATAATAATTTTAAGTTTGTTTGCTCTGGTAAAGATATTTATAGAATCTCAACGGAAGCCCGAATTTGTTCGGGGAAAAACCTTCGAAGGGAATTTTTCCCCGAACAAGTTCGGGCTTCCGTTGAGATTCTATAAGTTCTGGCTTCCGTTAAAGGAAAGAGAAAAAAAGGAAAAGGTAGTTTATACTTTAAAAATTTTTTTTATCCTTCCTTTAGTTGGATTGATTACCGTAGGTTTAGTTTTCATTCAACTCCTTCCTTTTTTAGAAACACTCAGAATGTCATTTCGAGCAGAAGGAGTACCATATTCTGAAGCAACAAAGTGGTCATTATCACCTTTAGAATTATTAACATTAATTCTTCCTAAAAAAGGAGGTTTTGCGGAGTTTGTTTTTATGGATTTGGAACTTTTTAAAAGCCTTTATTTTGGTATTATTTCTTTTTTTCTTGTTCTAATCAGTCTCTGTGAAAGAAGTAAAAGAAACCTATTCTGGATGGCTATATTTTTAGGTTCAATAATACTGGTATTTGGCAATCACCTTCCTTTTTATAAGTTTTTATATGAGCATTTCCCTTTTTTATCTATGCATCGGTATCCGGTGAAATTTTTCTGTTTGACTGTTTTTGCCAGTAGTATTTTAGCCGGATTTGGATTTGAGTATCTATTAAAAATTGTTAAAAATAGAAAAATAATTCCACTTATTGTCCTTTTTATCCCAAATCTTCTTTTGATTTTTATCTTGCTTATCTGGTATTTGAACTTTACTAATATTTTGGGAATAATAAAACTTTATTATTTTCAACCTACCTCTCTTGATGAATTAATTCAATTCGAAGGTAAATACTTTACGCTGTTTAAAAATTTTTCCTTAACAACTACCCTTTTTTCAATATTTAATTCTTTAGTCATACTAACCAAAAAATTTAGGCTTAATATAGGTATCTTTACTATTTGTTTACTTATTATTATAATTGTTGATTTATTCTTCTTTGGTCTAAATTTGAATCCACTTATTAATCAAAAATTCTATTCCAGAACACCACCTATTTTAAAGATATTAAAAGAGGATTCTACCTCTATCAACAGATTTCTAATAGCACCAGAGACCTTTGATTTTTATCCTTATGCTAAAGACGATACCTTATTTGATATTCATCAGCATCTTCAATCGACTTTAATGCCTAATTTTGGATTAATATATAAAATCTTTTATGCTCAGGGATATGGGTTTTTAACCCTGGGAGATTACTTTAAATTCAACAGGATATTAAAATCAGGTGATTTTTCTAATGTCCAGAAACTCCTGAATATGACTAATGTTAAATATATCATTTCTAAGTATGAAATTCCGTCTGAACAGGTAAAATTACTTTATATAGACAGGGAAAATGGCAGTGATATTAGACTTTATGAAAATCCAACCTGTCTTCCCAGGGCATTTTTTGTGCCTGAAACAATAGTAATTAAAGACCGTAAAGAGATTTTACGCCAGATGCTAAGGCGTGACTTTGACCCACGAAAAGAGGTAATTGTGGAGGAAGAAATCCAAAATCCAAAATCCAAAATCCAAAATCCAAAATCCAAAACAAATCTAAAATCCAAAATCCAAATAATAGATTACCAACCCAATAAAGTCATTCTTACCGCCTCCTCTTCTACTGATTGCCTTTTATTCCTGAGTGATACCTATTATCCGGGTTGGAAGGCGTATATAGACAAAAAACCAACGAAAATCTATCGGGCGAATTTCCTTTTTAGGGCAATTGTGCTTCCCCAGGGAACTCATCAGATAGAGTTTGTTTATTTCCCATTTAGTTTTAAAATCGGACTTATAGGCACATTAATTACCATAATTAGTTTGGCAGGATACCTGATTATCAAAAAAATTATTGACAGAAAAGAAAAAATGGTGTAATATATTAGTAATTATCAGTTACTGATTACCACTTACCTGTCAAGTGCGCCCGTAGCTCAGCTGGATAGAGCAGTGGACTTCGAATCCAAAGGTCGGAGGTTCGAATCCTCTCGGGCGTGCCAGTTTGTTTTGGTAATCGGTAAATGGTGATAAATAATCAGGTAACGAATAGCTATTTACCGATAACTTATTAATGCGCCTGTAGCTCAGTGGATAGAGCGTCGGACTCCGGATCCGAATGTGGAGGTTCGAGTCCTCTCAGGCGCGCCAGGTAAAAACAAGGGACAAGGATTTAGACATTAGACTATAGACATCAGACATTAGACTGAGGGAAGAAGTCTGATGTCTAAAGTCTAAAGTCCAATGTTTGAAATTTGGGCTGTTAGCTCAATTGGCAGAGCAGGGGACTCTTAATCCCAAGGTTATAGGTTCGATTCCTATACAGCCCACCAATATTAATTTTGGATTTTAAATTTTGGATTTTGGATTTTTCTAATCTAAAATCCAAAATCTAAAATAAAATTAAGTCCTGTGGTAATATGTCAAGAAAAAAATGAGCTGATATTTAACTTTTTTATCCCTGTAATTGGGGACAAAAATGGCATTGAAGGTTAAATGATGTT
>SBAY01000382.1 GCA_005239945.1 Nitrospira sp. | reverse complement strand
GACATACCTTGGTGTGGTTAAAGCGATAAACCTCCTTTTCCAACCGTTAGGTTGGGATTTGGTTGCGGCTCTGCTGCGCTGTGTAATCTGCGGATAAAATCCTCTGCGTAATCTGCGGATAAAATCATCGTATAATCGCCAGTTTGCCAATACACTTCTCACCTTGTGGATTGGTAATCAGATAGATATACACCCCACTTGCTACCTTATTTCTGGCATCATTATCCGCATACCAGACCTTTTGACCGTTATCCTCTGGCGTTACCTCCAATGTCCTGACCAGATCACCTGAAATGGTATAAATCTTAATCGTGGCATAAGAAGTTAATGCCCTGGTTATATCTCTCTTACTGCCAAAGGTAATATACTCATGCCCAAGCCCGCTATTTGGCTTATACGGATTGGGATAAACCATGACATTACCAAGATTTGCCGGTGCAACCAAAATCCCTATGGGCATAAATGAGGTCAAATGTTCGATATTACACCAGACAACATTTCGCCCTGCAACCTTTCCTGAATCAGCAATTATTTTCCATTCATTATTCTCAAAGACCCACATCTTTAAACTATCCGCACTAATATTTGTCCCATCCACAATTCCATTACCATCTGCATCTGGATATGGGATTTCAAGATAGGCCAGGTTGGTAAATGTGCCAGTAAGTTAGATATGGGCATTATTATAGGCTGTAATTTCTCGGGCAAAATTAACCACACTTCCTACCGGCGGGTTAGTATTAGTTGTAGAAGTAGGACTGATAACCACATAGAAGTTCTGAAAAGTCTGGATAAATGAGCCAGTGCCAAATCTAACCGTTGTTGTGCCTATGCCTGAGGTAAACAAGGTTACTGTCCCACCGACATACCGGTCAATCAAAACAAGAAATGGATTAGTAACCGCAAGTATTATTCCAGACGCCTCTACGGTAATGGTATCTGTGCCGCCATTGGGCATCTGGAGAATAGTTACCTCCCCTGTCCAGCTGTGTCTCCCGTTAAATATTGCCTCTCCAACAATACCAAGTTTATCCCGTAATGTGGCTGTGCCAACATAGTCTATGGCGTTACCTTCGGCATCGTAAATAGCCACTTCAAGTGTCAGTGACCCACCAACACACATTTCAGTGGTAGTCAATGTCGCCAGGACAAAATGTCTTGCCAGAGTCAGGATAGTAGTTGCCTCTGGAGTTGTTGGTCCCTCCTCTATATTTCCTGCCCGGTCTTTTGCTACACTGCAAAATGCGTAGGTATGCCCGGTTTTTCCAGTAAATGTTGATGAACCAAGTAATGTTCTCTCCAACCACTCAGTAAATGTCCCACCATTATCCGAGACATACACGGTATAACTCTCTATCTCACCAGCCTTATTGCCGTCGGTGGTATCTGTGCCTGACCAGTGGACGACAAATGAGGTAGTCGTCTGCTCTGGAGACAGTAAGGCAACCGTAGAAGTTGGCTTGTTCCTATCAACAATATTGGTTACTGGTGGTGTTTGCATCACAGGATTATAATCAAATCTAATGTCGGCAATATTTGTAATCTCGGTTCCTGCAGGTAAATCTGTCTTTGCTCGAATATTGAAATTCACCTCGCCCTCTCCTTCTGGTGGAACAACATTTGGTGGTAAGCCGTTAGTCCCTGTCTTAAAGTCAAATTCCCAACGAATGGTCCCACTACCTACATCATAACTACAGGATAGGCTGCCTCTATTGAAATTCTCCAGGGTATAAGTCCCCTGCCCTATCTTTATATAATCAAATTTCATCGTCGTCCAATCCAGATTAGCGTCCAATCTATCCTCAATGGTAATAAGAATGGCACTGGCCGTAGCAGTTGCCTGATTCTCAAATCTGATAGTGTAATTTAGCAACTCTTTGTCCTGTATATATTTTTGTGGACTGACCAATTTGTCATTCGGGTCGATTGAGGTTACCACCGTCTCTATTTCGGTATAATTATTATTGGTGTAATCGTATTCAGGCGAGGTAGTGGTAATCTCGATATAATTGTAGAGATTTACACCACAGAGTTGAGTAGCCGGGATTTTAACCTCGATGGTAATATATCTTGTTATTTGCGGCTCTAAATCGCCAATATTCCAGGTTATAGTATGGCTGGCACTATTATAATTACCCGCAGGGCTGCTTGAGAGATATTGAACCTCTTGCGGCAATTTATCGCTGATGATTACATCATTTGCCCTCAAAGTCCCATGGTTATAATAAGTAACATGGTATCTCTTGATAAAGCCGGGACGGGCATCATCACCCTTCTTCTCTATGCCAACATCTACCTTTGGTCTATCTACATGGGTCGTTGCAGTTGCTCGATTGTTATTATTGTTATTCTCCCGTGTTAGAGTAGTAATCTCGATAACATTGGTTAATGTACTTGACGCTGGCACTGACTGCGGCACCGTAACCCTTAACAAGAAATTCCCACTTGCCCAGGGGCTCATTGTGCCAATATACCAGCTTATCTCATTTCCATTGATAGTAGGTGTAATACCGGTTGTATCACTGACATAAATCAATTGCGGGTCTAAAATATCCTTAATGACCACACCATCAGCGTCATTAGCCGAATTATTGTTATAAGTAATCTCGTAGTTAAACTCTGTGCCATAAAGCACCTCATCAGGTCCCCATTTGTAAATCAAGACATCGGCAATAGGCGCTGCTACATGTGTGGTGCAGGTGGCTCTGTCTTTATCCTCATAGCTTGATGAGGTAATCTCGATGACATTGGTTAAGGTAGTTGATGCCTGAACATATTTATCTACATAGACCGTTAATCTAAAGTTATCTACTCCACCTGGATTGAGCGTCCCCACCTGCCAGATAACCCGATTTCCTATGACCTCACGAGACAATCCACTATTATCACTGACATAAGTTACCCATTCTGGTAAATAATCCGTAATAGTTACATTTTCTGCCTTTCCTTTTCCGTCGTTACGGTATTGGACAAAATAATTCATTTTCTGCCCTGCAGTTACATCATATATCCTTTGCCATTTACGAATCTTAAGGTCAGGCTCCGGCAGGCAAATATGCGTGGTGTAGGTTGCCCGATTATTGGTATAGTTAGTATCGAAATTAGCGGCACTGACTTCGATTATATTGGTTAGGGTAGATGAGGCAGGAACATCATCCTTGACCCAAACACGAATGCTAAAGTTCTTATAATACCGTGCAGGCAAATTACCCATCTCCCAGGTAATGATATTGGTTGTCGTTGCCGGGGTGATACCGCTCGTATCTCTTAGATAAATTAATCCTAAAGGTAATATATCCGTAACTTTCACATCCTCAGCTATTGCCTGACTTAGATTTCTCAAGGTTATCCGATACTCAAATTCCTGTCCTTGAGCCACCTCCTGCGGACCAGATTTAGTTATCCTCAGGTCAATTTCCTTCGGGATGATATGCGTCCTCCAGAGGGCACGATTATTAACCGTGCCTTTTTCATACGATGAGGTTCTGATTTCAATCCTATTGGTAATCGTTGTCGAACCTTTCAAATCCTTATTTGCCCGTCCATAGAGGTAGAAAAATCCACTCAGCCCTGCGGGCAATGTCCCTACAGTCCAGGTAAGTGTATTTGACCCAATGGTTAATGGTAAGCCACTCGTATCAGTGGCATAAATTACACCTGAGGGTAATGTATCAATAATCACGGTATTTGTTGCCGGGATATTGCCGTAATTATTATTATATCTAATGGAGTAGGTTAATGTCCCTTCCGGTTGAATATCGTACGGACCATATTTACTTATCCGCACATCGGCATACCAATCAACGACATGAACAGTGCAGGTTGCCCGATTATTAGTATAATCCAAATCAGGTGTGTCCGCAGTAATTTCAGCCACATTGGTCAAAGAGGTTGAGTCAGGGACATCATTATTTACCTTCACTTTAAGGTAGAAACCACCATCACTGTTATCGCCAGTTGTTGTTACCGTGCCAATATTCCATTTAACCTTTCCATCAGTAGTTAATGTCCCATTACCAGTACAACTATCAAAGGTAACACTACCAGGCAATGTATCAATGAGCACGGTATTAGTCGCCGGGACATTGCCATAGTAATTATTGTAGCCAAGGTAATATTTTAATTCACAGCCAGGGGTAACTTCAGAAGGACTAACTTTATATTTCGTCAGCCGTAAATCTGCCGTTGGAGGAAGGATATGTGTGGTCCAGGTGCAGACATTGTTACCATAGTTAGTTTCCGCATCTGGGGTGGATATTTCTATCCTATTGGCTAAGATAGTAGAGGCAGGTAAATCTTGGCTTACTGTGCCGAACAACTGGAAGATTACCCAATTATTATTTCCAGCCATTGTCCGGGTGCCAACCTCCCAACACACCTGTGTTTGTGAACCAACAGTGCTGGTAAAAGGCATAAAGCCACTGGTATCACTGGCATAACTGACTCCAGGAGGTAATGTATCCGTAATAGTTACACTGCCGGCATCTACAGAGCCTAAGTTACGATATCGAATTTGATATGTTATCCCTCTGCCGGCTAAAATTCCAGAGGGACCAGACTTTCTTATATCTAAATCTATCTGCGGATATTTAACATGGGTCTTCATGGAGGAATGATTATTATCTAAGTTACTCTCGGTTCCCACTCCAGTAATACGAATATCATTGATTAAGGTAGTTGACCCCTGCACATAATTACCATCTTCATCCTTTGTTACGACAAGTGTTAACTGGAAGGAATTATAAGACAAGGGATTAACTGTGCCGACAAACCAGGTAATCTGATTCGCTGTTTGTGTAGCTACAAATCCACTTGTATCCGTGGCATAAAGTATAGTTCCAGAGGCTGTTGCTGGTTCTTTAAATAGTGTATCCACAATAGTAACAGAACCTACCTCTACCTTACCATAGTTACCATAAGAAATCCAGTATTTAATAGTGTTATGGCCAGAATTAATCTTATTTGGACCTGATTTGGAAATCCAGAGGTTAATTTTTGGTTCATCTACATGCGTAGTGCAAGTTGCCCGATTATTGGTGTAATCCTTTTCTTTGCTTGTCGTAGAAATCGTGGCAATATTATGAATAGTGCTTGATCCAAACACTTTATCACTAATTAATACCGTTAGCAAGAATTTCTTAGAAGCATAATTTGAGAATGTGCCAAGATTCCAGGTAAGAATCTCTCCACCTGAGGTTATTGAACCAGTTATATTTGGCGTGCCTACTACCGTATTACTAACATACTTCAATCCTTCTGGTAAGTGGTCGGTAACACTCACATTCTCAGCCTCAATATTACCGTTATTATAACAGTTAATCATATATGTTGTCTCATATCCACGGATTGCTTTTGAACTATAAAGGTCTTTAGAGATGGATACATCCGCTCTTGCCGCCTCGACAGTGGTCGTCAAAGTTGCTCGATTATTGGTATAATTTGTTTCCAGTGATGTCCCCTTCACCTCAACGACATTATTTATAACTTTTGAGTTTAGAGTTCCAAGGACATCTTCAGTAACAAAAACAGTAACCTGAAATGACTGCCACCAACTCATCGGTGTAATACTACCCTAGGTAATTATTTGTGGATTGGTGGGAGTGCCAGAGCCTGTAACCGTACGCGTGCCACCACTGGTATCACTTACATATTTTACCCCACCCGGTAAATAATCGCTTATGGTTACATTCCACACAGGTGTATTTCCTTTCTTGCGATAATAAATGGTGTAAGTGATATTTTGTTCACTAATAGTCCATGAAGGACCGTATTTAATAATTTCTAAATCTGCATCGGTTATATGTATGCTTGCAGTTGCCTGATTATTTGTATGATTAGTTTCAATGCCGAGATAGGCTATCCTCATTGTATTGACCAGAGTGGTCGAACCCTGTGTATTAGCCTTTATCTTAATAGCTAATTCAAATGAATAAGTCCCAAAGGTAACATTACCTACATTCCATGTACCGCGTTTTGTCAGATTATCATACATGAATGCAAATCCTGAGGTCTGCGTTGCAATTATATCCATCTCTTCTGGGAATTTATCGGTTAAGAGAACATTTCCTGCGGTTTCACTACCATAATTGCCGTAGGTGATGGTATAAGTGGCTATAGCACCGGGAATAGCTGAGGCAGGACCTTGTTTTTGCACCCATAAATCGATTTCAGGTGTTTTGATGTGGGTAGCGGCGGTAGAATAGTTGTTTGGATAATATATTTCTGTGTTTGGAGATTTGATACTCATTGCATTGTAGATAGTGGTTGAGCCAACTGCCTCCTGACTTATTCTTATACTCAAGTTAAATGAGTAAGTGCCAGGCGGTAAGATATCGATATTCCCTGTGCCGCATTTAGTTATGGGGTTAAAATCCAGGAAATAGCCAGAATTCTGCTCGATTAGTGCCTCCATTTGCATGGGGAATTGGTCAACAAGGACAACGCCATAAGCCGTTGTGTTACCTCGATTGCCGTAGGTAATGGTGTAGGTGGCAATTTTGCCCGGGATGACATCTGTCTGTCCTCGTTTTACCACCCAGAGGTCAATAGTAGGAATGAGAATATGCGTTGTGGCACTGGCATAATTATTTGCCCAATCTGTTTCTATATCCCGGGATTTGATAGATACACGGTTGGTAATATTGGAACTGCCAGGGGTATCTGGCTTGATTCTAATTTGTAAGGTAAAGGAATATGTGCCTGGAGTTAGAGTGCTAATAGTTAATGTCCCACGATTCGTGGTTGTGCTATAGATAAATCCTGGTGGTGCGGTGATAATATCTTCCATCTGCGGCGGGAAGATATCTACTAATTCAACATCCTGGGCGGTATCTGTACCTTTATTGCCGTAGATTAGGAAATAGGTTGCAGTGCCACCGGCAAAGGCAGTTGTAGAGCCATATTTCAGCACCCAGAGGTCAATAATTGGCTCGACAGAAACTAAGCCATTAAAGATATTCGTGGGAATTTTCGAAGGTATTGAATTAAGAAGTTTGACTTCCTGTAAGTCAATAGTGCTTGTGCCGAATTTTTTGGCTTTAAATTGGACAATGGCTAATGTCCCGGTGCCACTTATTCCACCGGTATTCGTGCCTAATCGTGTATTAGCGATATTATCAATCAAACCAGGGGTTATAGTTGGAGCTATCCAGAAGGTGCCTGTCCCATCCGAACCCAAAAGTGCCCCTTCGGTTACACTCACCACCTTCAGGATATCAGGGTCAAATGAAATATCAAATTGATAGCCTCGCAGGTTTCTAACCGACTCGACAACTACTTCTACAGAAAATGTGCTACCAACATTAGTATTTGTATGTGGTGGAACAATTCTTAGATTGGTGATAATTCTTTCAACAGGGGTAATGACGATATTACTTTGAGTAGAATAAGTGCCATTGAAAATATCTTTATAATTAACATTGATTTGATTTTGGACTGGGGGTAGATTTTGGGCAAAGCAATTCCCCAGAAAAGACGACAGCATCATCCCCAGCCATAAATAAATTATTGGTCTTAATCTTGCTCTACTCAACCAATCCATCGTTTTCTCCTCATCTATCCGCAGATTTCGCAGAGAGTTTTATCCGCAGATTACACAGCGCAGCAGAGCCGCAACCAAATCCCAACCTAACGGTTGGAAAAGGAGGTTTATCGCTTTAACCACACCAAGGTATGTC
>SBAY01000274.1 GCA_005239945.1 Nitrospira sp. | reverse complement strand
TAAAGACATACCTTGGTGTGGTTAAAGCGATAAACCTCCTTTTCCAACCGTTAGGTTGGGATTTGGTTGCGGCTCTGCTGCGCTGTGTAATCTGCGGATTTTTCCTTAACCCCTTTTTAAAAAGGATTTTCAGATGGATGCAAAGCGTATTGTTGTTGTTGATGGTGGGCCTGCAGGAATGATGGCGGCTATTCAGGCAAGTGCAATTGATTCAAGCTTGCCTGGTTCAAGTCTACCTGGTCAAAATGTTACCCTGCTCGAAAAAAACACTACCCTGGGTAAAAAACTTCTCTTGACCGGTAAAACTCGATGTAACCTCACCAATGCCTGTGACCTCGAAACCTTTCTTGGTAAATTCCAGAAGAATGGCAAATTTCTAAGAACTGCCTTTAATACCTTCTCTAATATTGATCTAATGCAATTTTTCGAAGCCCGGGGACTAAAACTTAAAATAGAAAGACAATTGCGCGTTTTCCCTATAACCGATTCAGCAACCAGTGTTCTTGAGATATTGAAAAAAGCGTTGGCGCAAAACAATGTCCGGATTATTTATAATGTCCAGATGAAAGATATCCTTGTGCAGGACAATCAGGTAAAGGGTGTCCTGCTCAAGGATAAATTCGAGGAGGCAGGTTTAAGCCAATCCAAAATCCAAAATCCAAAATCGAAAATCGAAAATCCCCTAATTTCATGTGACCGGCTTATCCTGGCTACAGGTGGTATTTCTTATGGTTGGACAGGATCAACAGGGGAGGGATTAAAGATAGCACAACAACTTGGGCATCATCTTACACCTCTTCGCGGAGGGCTTGTTCCCTTGAAAATAAAGGAACATTATCCAGGATTATTAGAAGAGCTAACCTTGAAAAACATTCAACTTATATTCAGTGATGGAAAACGAAAAATAGTCTCAGAGGTTGGGGAATTATTGTTCACAGGCTTTGGTGTATCCGGACCACTAATCTTATCCCTGAGCGGATAGATTATCAATTGGTTGAATGAGGGTAAAACGGTTTATGTAGCCATAGACCTGAAACCCGGCTTGTCTGAGGAGCAATTGGATGCCCGCTTTTTAAGGGATTTCAAGGCTAATCCCAAAAAGAGTCTGCGGAGTCTACTCAAATTCTTCTTGCCTCAGAGGATGATTGATGTGTTTATATCGATGGCCGGTGTTGTCCCTGATAAACAGGTAAGCCAGATTAACAAGGAGGAACGCCATAAATTGGTTACCTTATTCAAGAGGTGGCAATTAGAGGTAAGCGGGGCATTGCCTGTGGAACAGGCAATGATTACACGAGGAGGTATTTCTTTAAAGGATATTAACCCACAAACTATGGAATCTCGCATTATTTCCGGGTTATATTTCGCCGGTGAAATGCTCGATCTCGATGCAGATACAGGTGGCTTTAACCTGCAGGCCGCATTCTCTACAGGATACCTGGCTGGGAAAAGTGCCAGTGGTGTTCTTAAATAAATCTGGCTCTTCTCCAATTTGATACAGTAAGATATTAAGTAACCGTTCAGCCGCTATTGTTGGGAATCCTTTTGGGGACGCTGTCCCCAAACCCCTGCTGGGGGAACGCAGTTCCCCCAGACCCCCTATTTTGCTGTCTGTATATAGGAGTAACTGGTAATTCCAGGTGAATCCTCTATACAGAGAGTAAAACAGAGGGGTCGGGGGATTGCAATTCCCCGACGGGGTTTGGGGCAGAGCCCCAAAATAATCCGACATAATAGGTGAACAGTTACAATTTACTGTACTAAATTGGAGAAGTTCCATAAATCTAATCGTTTAGTGCCTATCCGAAAAAGCAACGGATACCTCAACTTGTTGAGGAAAAATGCAGCCAAACAAGTTTGCCCGAACAAATTCGGACTTCCAACTTTTCGGCTAGGCTCTTAGTACAAAAGAGGAGGTTACTAAAAATGGCAAATACAGATTATCAAGGCAAACAGGATAAAATACGGGAGTTAATAATTACGCCGGGGTTGGATGTAATCGAAAATCAGTATACGGACAGAGATTATGTGGTAGAGTTAAAAACCAACGAGTTCACTACCGTCTGTCCCAAGACAGGACTACCTGATTTTGCCACCGTGACCATTCAGTATAAACCCGGTGAGTATCTTGTGGAACAGAGATCGTTAAAACTTTATCTTAATGGATACCGAAACATCGGTATATTTCAAGAGCATGCGACCAATAAGATATTCGATGACTTTATCGGTCAGGTCCAACCCAGGTGGGCAAAAATCGAGGTAGTCTGGAATATCCGCGGGGGAGTAGGGGTAAAGGTAGAACGGGAATATGAGTAAGCGTTGACCCATCCGTTTTCAAGCTACAGATAAAACTGATAGCTGATGGCTGACACCTGAGTGCTTACTATGAAAGGGTTGAAAATGAATATCCAACTAAGACTTGACAAGATGGTTTATGGTGGGGAGGCATTGGGAAAATACAAGGGAAAGGTAGTTTTTGTTAATGGTGGAATGGAAGGAGAATTAGTCGATATTCGAATTACTGAACAAAAAAGGGATTATCTGAGAGGAAATATTATCGAGATAATCCAACCTTCTTCGCAACGGGTATCCCCTCTATGTAAACATTTTGGTCTATGCGGCGGCTGTCAGTGGCAATACATAGACTATTCCCAACAATTAAGGTTTAAAGAAAAGATTGTTTATGACCAGTTAGTCAGGATTGGTGGTTTTGACCGACCTGAGATAATGCCGATTATAGGCATGGAATTTCCCTGGCAATACCGAAACAAGGCCAGATTTATCGTCAAAACTACTCACCAGGGATTTACCATAGGGTTCCATCAAATAGGAACAAGAGATGTTGTCGATATAGATTATTGTCATCTTATCTCCAAACAAATGAACGAGGGGTACAGCGTTTTAAGGAAGGTAATAAAAGAGAGATTCAAACCATTTTATGCCTATTGCGCAGTAGAAATAAAGGCATTGGACGAAGGAATAATGGTATTCTTTATTACCTCACCCAAGTTTCATCTCAACCTTGGGGAAATAGTAGAGGCAATTCAAAACATTCCTATAATTAAAGGCATACACCATCTTATCGTCGACAAGAATGAATTAGCTACACTGACTACCTACTTTGGTTCACAAATGCTTACCTATGCCCTTGAAGGTATTACAGTTCAAGCCCAGCCAACCTCCTTTTTTCAGATAAATCTGCTCCAGGCTCAAAAGTTATTCAAAGAGACTATCCGACTGCTAAATCCTCAAGAATCCCATCAGGTATTAGATGGACATTGTGGGGTAGGGACATTAACCCTTCTCATTGCCCAAAAGGCAAAGGAGGTAATTGGGGTTGACATTTCCGCCTCATCCATTAATGATGCCCGAATGAATGCCTTGTTAAATCAAATAAAAAATGTCCATTTCTTGCAAAATAGTCTAAAGCAGGCAATTGTTCAATTAGACAATTTTAACAGCGGGGGTAAATTTGATTCTGTTATCTTAAACCCTCCTCGGGATGGAATAATTGAAAGACAGGTAATTCAATGGCTGTTACAAACAAAACCAGCTAAAATTATTTATATCTCTTGTAATCCGACTACCCTTGCCAGGGACCTCAAACTTCTCTGTCAAGGAAGTTATTCCCTCAATGCCGTTCAACCGGTAGATATGTTTCCCCAAACTTATCATGTTGAATCCATAGCCAGCCTTCAGGGGTAAAAACTGTCTGAAAAATTGAGGGAAAACCTCACGCAAAGTTAGGAAATTGCTGGGTTTCAGTCAGAAATTCCCCAACTTTTAGCAATAATTTAAAGAAGTGAATTTTTTGAGGGGGAAAACTTTTTTCAAAAAGTGTTTCTCTCCCCTTAAAAAACACCTCTCTTTAAACCACTACTAAAAGTCGGGGAATTTCTGGGTTTCAGTTAAAAAAGTTGACAAGGATTAATTGATGTGCTATAATTTATAAAAGGGTTTGAGGGGTCAAGGGTAAGAAAAAGAGAGGGTTTCTCTTTCTTTTCTTACCCTTAACCCCTCAAACCCTTGATTTAGAGGTAAAATAATGATTACCGAAAAACAAGTCTTTGAACAAGAAAAGAAATTTATGGTACCGGTTTATAAACGAATTCCGGTTTGTTTTGTCAAAGGGGCAGGGATTAAGCTCTGGGATATTAATGGAAAGGAATACTTAGACTTCTTTGGTCAGGGGGTAAATGGAATTGGACACTGCCACCCAATGTTGGTCAAGGCTATTGCGGAGCAGGCAAATAAACTAATCCATTTCTCTAATCTCTATTACACCATTCCGCAGGTAGAATTAGCCAAAAAGTTATCCGAGGTCTCATTTGGCGGCAAGGTATTTTTTGCTAATAGTGGGGCAGAGGCAAATGAAGCGGCAATTAAATTGGCCAGAATCTACGGTCAGGAAGGTTCACCTCGTCGCAGATATGAAATAATTACAACGACAGGTTCATTTCACGGCCGGACATTAGCTACCTTAAGCGCTACCGGACAGGAAAAAATCCATAAAGGATTTGAGCCATTGGTCCAGGGATTTAAGTATGTGCCTTTTAATGACCTTGAACAGGTAGAAAAGGCTATTACCCCATCCACCTGTGCTATCCTTGTAGAACCAATTCAAGGAGAAGGAGGGGTTAATGTAGCCACGCTTGATTATTTAAAGGGATTGAGAAAATTGTGTGATGAGCAGAAGATATTGCTTATCCTGGATGAGGTGCAAACAGGGCTGGGAAGATGCGGGAAGATGTTTGGCTATGAGCATTATGAGATTATCCCGGATATTATCACCCTGGCAAAATGGTTAGGAAGCGGTGTGCCCATTGGGGCAATGCTGGCTAAACCACAAATAGCCGACCTCTTTCTGCCGGGTAGTCACGCCTCTACATTTGGCGGAAATCCATTAGCCTGTGCCACTACCTTAGCCGTAATTAATGTGATTATCGAAGAAAACCTGGTTGAAAATGCCAGGGAAAACGGGCAGTATTTGATGGCTCGATTATCCGAATTAAAATATAGCTATATAAAAGAGGTGAGAGGAAAAGGATTAATGGTCGGGATGGAACTTGAATTTCCCGGAGGACCGATTGTGGAGGCCTGCCTGCAAGAAGGGTTAATTGTCAATTGCACGGTAGAAAAGGTCTTGCGGTTTCTACCGCCATTAATTGTTACTAAACAGGATATAGACAGGGCAATTGAAATATTAAACAAGGTTCTGAAATTCAGGTAACATCAAAAGTCGTAACATATTAGCCATCTGAAGTGGTCTAGTGCTCTGTCACAGGTGATTTGATAGATAGGGAACAGTTCATTTTTATCGTTTTTCTTATGATTTCTTGCAGAAATTAGAAATTGGAAATTGGGG